>JALSIO010000824.1 GCA_026989995.1 Myxococcales bacterium | reverse complement strand
CCCCGGCGACGAAGTCCTCGTGCCCGCCGATCCCGGAGAACTGCCGCCCGTCGAGGGTGTCGGCCACGATCTGGCCGGCGAGATCCACCGCGAGGGCACCGTTGAGCGAGACCATGCGCCGGTTGCAGGCGATCCGCGAGGGGTCGTTCACCAGCTCCACCGGCAGGAAGCGTACCTCGCGGTTGTCGTGAAGCCAGGCGTAGAGCTCGGCGCTTCCGAGGGCGAAGGTGGCCACCGAGAACCCGTCGTAGAGGCCCTTGCGGTTGGTCACGAGACCGGCCCGGTGCAGGTGCATCAGGCCGTCGGTGAACATCTCGCTGTGGATCCCGTAGTCGCCACCTCCGCCCTCCGCGAGGCGGCGCGCCACCTCGCCGGGGACCGAGCCGATCCCCGTCTGGAGCGTGGCCCCGCTCGGCACGAACCGGCGCACGTGGTCCGCAATGGCCCGCTCGACGGGACCGGGAGAGAACCGTGGCAGCACCGGGGGCCTCGCGTTGCCCTCGACGAGCGCGTCCACCTCGTCGATCCGAAGCGCGTGGGGATGGTCGGGTTCGATCCCGAAGGTCCGGGGGAAGTGGGGGCTGGTCTCGACCACGAGCATGCGCTCCGGATCCCGGCCGCAGGCGTGCAGCTCGCCCACCGTCGCGCCGGCGTGGAGCGAGAGGCTGAGCGTCCCCGCCGCGTCCGCGGGTGCGGCCGCGGTGGCGAAGACCCGGGGGCGGAGCCGGTGGGCGATGTTGGCGAAGCGCCGGAAGTCACCGGGAACGAAGTGGACGGGATGCCCGGTGCGGGCGAGGAGCCGTTCGGCCGGGCCCAGGAAGGCCGAGAGGTGGGTCACGCCCGGCCGGGTGAACAGGGCGAAGGGCTCGGCCAGGAGCGCCGCGAAGACCCGCAGATCCGAGAAGGCCTCCCGTCGGGCGAGGGCCCGGAGCAGCTCCACCGGCTGCCCGGGCGCGAGCGGCACGGCCAGCGTGTCCCGATCGCCGACGAGGGCTGCGGCGCCCTCGGCCCCGAGGCGCCTCACCGGCGAAGGGAGCGGTCGGCGAGGGTCTCAGCGACCGGAGCCCCGGGCCCTGCGGACTCTTCCCCGTCCCCGAAGGCGGCCCGAAGGAGGTCCGTCTCCGTCACGAGGCCCACGGCGACTCCGGTCGCGGGATCCACCACGGGCAGGCATCCGATCCGGTGGCGGAGCATGATCCGGGCGGCCCCCGCCACACCCGTGTGCGGAGAGGCGGTGACGACCTCCCGGCTCATCACCTCGTCCACGCGGATGCTCCGGAGGAAGGTCCGCCGCTCCGTGGGATCGAAATCGAGCAGCCTGGAGAGCGAGGCCGAGAGGAGATCCCGCTGGGAGACGATTCCCACCAGCCGGTGGCCGTCGAGCACGGGCATGTGGCGCACGCGACCGAGGTTCATGATGTCGTCGACGAGATCGATCTGGTCGTCCGGCTTCACGCTCACGAACTCGCGGCGCATGATCTCGGCGATCGGGCGATCTGCTTGGGACACGAATCCCTCCCACGGGTCCGGGCCTTCCACGTCGTCGTGCTGCGCGCCCTAGATGGGCGTGGTCGGCTTCTCGCCGGCGACCGCGCGGCGCAGTCCGCGGAGGACGTCCTCTCTTGCCACCATGCCGATGACGTGGTGCTCGTCGACCACCGGAAAGCTCTTGTGCCGGGTCTCGATCATCCGCTCCAGAACCCGCGTGAGCGGTGTCCGCTCCCGGACGGTCTCCGGGCGCCGGCGCATCACCGTCTCCGCCGGCCGCCCCATGATCTCCTCGTAGGGCGGAAACAGCGACTCGTCGGTGAAGCGGAAGGCGCGGAGCAGGTCGAGCTTGCTCACGATCCCGACGAGCTCCCCTTCGTCCCCCACCACCGGCAGGGCATTGAAATCGTGGGCCTCGAACAGCGCCTCGACCTCCCGGAGGGACGTACTCGGGACGATGGTGACCGCGGGGCGGGACATCACGTCGAGGACGCGGTATTCGAGAAACTCGTACATCCGGCGTCAGCTTCCGCCGGCCCCGTAGCGCCGCACCCCGAGGGTCTCGAGGAAGCTCCGGAAGAGTCCCTCCTCGGGGCCCGCGAGCTTCTCGAGCTCGCCTGCGTCGAGCCAGAGCCCCGCGCATTCGCCGCAGCGGTCCACGTCCACCCCGCGGACGGTCTCGGCGTGGAGATCGGCGCCGCACTTCGGGCACTTCATGAAGTGCAGCCGTCGCCGCTCCTCGCGCTCCTTCGCCTTGCGCCGGGCCTCCTCGGCCTCGCGCCGCGCGCGTTCCTCCCGCGCGAGGTACTCGTCCTCGAGGGGTCTCCGTCCGTCCGCCACCATCGCCCTCCTGCCGTCGAAACGTCCGAACGACGGCGCTCGCCCGACTCCGGACCCACCCCGGCCGGGCAGCCCCAGCGGCCCCGCACGCCGGCCCCGGCAGCGGTACGGGGGAGGGCCGGCGATCGTCCCGCACGACCGCAAGGCTCACCGGAGGCCGGGGGCCCGGGCGACGCCGCCCCGTGCGGCGCCGCGCCCTCCCGCCGACCCTCCCGAAGGACGGGAGAGCAAGGGACGTGCCACCCGGCCGGCTCCGGCCCGGGCACGGGAGCGGTGGAAGGTGGGACACCGGGCGCCAGGGTGCAACTCGCCGTGTCCCAGGGCGGCCCACGACCCGTTTGGGGACCGCGAAAGGCGCACCGCGCCGCGCTTCCCGGACGGCATGGACGTTGCAGCTCCGTCCGCCGGAGCCGGGACCGGCACGCGTGGCGGCGGCGATGGCCGACGCGGGAGGGCCGAATGCCGGGGGGGGGACGAAGCCGGTGCCGCACGACCACCGCGTCGCGGATCGGATGCGCCGTCGATTCATCGGAGTGGCGCCGGGTGAAAGTCTCGATCACGTGCTTGGGGTGATGCACCTCGCACGCGTTCGGGCGCTCCCGGTGGTCGACGGCGAGGCCCTGCTCGGACTCGTCTCCTACCGGGCCATCGCCCGCGCCGCCATCCTGGCCGCGCTCGGCGGGGAGAGCCCCCGGCGCTTTCTCGAACTCCAGCCGGCAGCCGCCATCCTGGAGCCCGCCGCGGCAGCGACCTCCCCCGAAGAGCCGATCCGACACGCGGCCGCACGCCTCGCCCGCGCCCCCGACGGCCTCCTTCCGGTGCTGGATCCCAGGGGAGATCCTCCCCGACTCCTCGGCCTCCTGACGGAGTCCGATCTCCTGCGGGAGCTCGCCGGCCGGGCGGGCCGCGCGCCGGCGTCAGGGTCGCAGGAGCGACCGCCCATCGCTGGGGCATGACGTCCCGGCCGGTCGGGACGGCGGGGAGGAATGGGACGACCCGGCCCGCCAGGCGCCCCCGCCCCGAAGTCGGCGCTTCCCCGACAACTCCCCGAAACCGCCGCGACGCGGCCGGGGGGCGCGCAGGAGGGCGCCTCGAGCCGGTGGCCGGACCCGAGTCCATACTGGCACGGATATTGCGTACCGACCGATCGTTCGGTCGCCGGTGCGGGCACCGCTGCGACCCGAGGAGGGCACGATGCGCGATTTCCTGGACGCCTACTCCATCCAGTACTGGCTCGAGTCCTGTCCCCAGGGGTACCTGGAAGGGACCGAGTACGGCCACCGCCCCGGAGAGAAGGAGCCCGAGCTCCTGCTCGACGACCCCACCCTCCGCGAGCAGGCCATCTCGACGACGGTCCAGCTCGTGGTGGGCGAGCGCTGCGCGCTCGCCGCCTCCTCGGGCCTCATCAACGCCGCCCCCGACGAGGCCAGCAGGCGCTTCCTGGCCACCCAGACCCTCGACGAGGCCCGGCACGTCGAGATCTTCACCCAGCGGCTCTACGACCTCGGGGTCAAGAAGAGCGAGCTCGAGGACGTGATCGACGCCTTCGCCAACCCGAACCTCGTGAAGTTCGCCGAGATCCTGCTCGAGAAGGTCGACAAGAAGGACTTCGTCGCGGGCGTGGTGGGACAGAACGTGATCCTCGAGGGGATGGCCTTCCACGTCTTCGAGATGATGCACGCCACCAGCGAGAAGCTGAACCCGAAGTTCGCCCACACGCTCTCGGGAACCATCGCCGACGAGCGCCGCCACGTGGGCTTCGGCGAAAACCGCATCGGCTCGCTGATCCAGGCGCATCCGGAGAAGAAGCCCGAGATCGAGCGAATGCAGCGGGACATGTCCTACTACATGCTCGCCACCTTCGCAGACCGCTTCCGGGACACGGCGAGCCGGGAGGAGGTCCAGCGCATGCGCCGGGAGGCCGGGTCGGACGGTGCCGGGTCGGGAACCTGGCAGGGCGCGAATCTCGCCGATCTCGAACCCGAGGAGATGGAACGCCTCCTCGCCGATACCATCCTCGGGGAGTTCAAGAAGCGGCTGGCGCGGATCGGAATCGAGTACCAGACTCCGGCGCGGCCCTGAGCGAGAAACCGTGAGCGACACACCCGGCCCGTCGGAGGAAGTGGACCTCCACGCCCGCGATCCCGAGTGGTTTCGGGAGCACGTCCAGTCGTTCCAGTTCTGGTTCGAGGCCGTCGAGGGCTACCTCGGCGGCCTCGACCACGGGCGCCCGCCGGAGATCCCCGAAGCGCCGCTGTCCGGGATCGAACGGGCGCGCCTCGTGACCGCGCTTTGCAACTACTGCGTGGGCGAGACGGCGGCCCTCGAGGGCGCCGGAGGTCTCATCCGCATCGCCCCCAACCGGGAGACGAAGATCTTCCTGTCCACGCAGACGGTCGACGAGGGGCGGCACCTCGAGGTGCTGATCCACCGGCTGCGGGAGCTCGGGGTGGAGGACCCGGAGGCGGAGATCCGCGCCCGGGCCGCGCCGGCGCTGCTCGCCTTCAAGGACCGGCTCCTCGATCTCGTGGCGAGGGGGGACTGGGAGGCCGCCCTCTTCGCGCAGAACGTGATCCTCGAGTCCATGGAGTTCGCCGTCTTCCAGAACCACGCGCGCACCGCCGACCCGCGCACCCACGAGGTGCTGATGCGGATCGTGAAGGACGAGCGCCGCCACATCGGCTTCGGCGAGAACGAGCTCGGGCGGCGGCTGCGCGCCGAGCCCTCGCTCCGGACACGCCTGCATCCGGTCCGGCAGGAGCTCGATCGGCTCGTGATCGCCGCCTTCGACGAGGGTGGCGCCGGCTCGGGAGCCTCGCCCCGCGAGCGGGAGGAGATCACCCGCGCCTACCTGCACGCCGTGAAGAGGCTCGGCTTCGAATGAAGGGCGACGAGGAAGCGACGGGCGGATCCACCGAAGTCGGCGAGCGGAGGCGCTACGAGCTCGACGACCAGGGCTTCGACGAGGTCCCGAAGAAGTACCGGAAGTTCTACCGGCGCTGGAAGGGCCCCGGAGACGAGCTCGCTCCGAACGAGATCTTCTGTCCGGTGTGCCGCATCGTCATCCGCTCGCCCCGGGAGATCCGGCCGGGCGACCGGATCTACTGCATGGCCTGCATGACCCGACTCCGGGCCGTGCGAGGTCCCGACGGCCGGATCGTGGCCGAGGTGGAATACACCTGACTCCGGATCCGGCGCCACGGCGGAGCCCTCCGGGGCCGCCGGGGCGCCGCCTGCCGGTCAGGCGGAGAGGGAGGCCGCCCCCTCGCCCGGAAGCGGCCGGCGGTCGCGATCCCCCGCACCGGATCCGAGCAGCTCGGCGAGGCGGGCTTCGTCGAGTGTCTCGCGCTCGAGGAGCTCCCGCGCCACGGCCTCGAGGGTGGGCCGGTCCGCCACCAGGATCTCGCGGGCCTGCTGGTAGGCGGACTCGAGCAGCTCGCGGACCTCCTCGTCGATCGCGTGCGCGGTCTCGGGCGAGCAGTCGAGACGCGCAGGCCCAGCGTCGCGACCGGGCCACGGGCCCTCGTCCCGGGCACAGTGCATGAGGCCCACCACCTGGCCCATGCCGAACTGGGCGACGGCCCGGCGGGCCAGGGCCGTCGCCTGTTCGAGGTCGTTCTCCGCCCCGCTGCTGACCTCGCCGAGCACGAGCTCCTCGGCGGCGCGCCCCCCGAGCAGCCCGGCCAGCCGATCCCGGAGCTCGGATTCCGAGATCAGGTGGCGGTCGCCGGTGGGGAGCTGCAGGGTGTAGCCGAGCGCCGCCCGCCCGCGCGGGACGATGCTGATCTTCCGCACCGGGTCCGCGTGACGCGAGCGGGCCGCGACCAGCGCGTGCCCCGCCTCGTGCCAGGCCACGCGGCGCTTCTCGGCCTCCGAGAGGCGCCGGCTCCGCCGTTCCGGACCCGCCACCACCTTCTCCACGGCCTCTTCGAGATCGCGCTGGGTGATCCGGTCCGCTCCCCGGCGGGCGGCGAGGAGCGCCGCCTCGTTCATGGCGTTGGCGAGGTCCGCCCCGGAGAATCCGGGCGTGGCCGCCGCGATCCGCGCGAGGTCCACGCCGGGCGCGAGGGGCTTGCCCCGGGCATGGACCCGGAGGATCTCCTCGCGGCCGCGCAGGTCGGGGGCATCGAGAACGACCTGGCGGTCGAAGCGACCCGGCCGGAGCAGCGCCGGATCGAGGACGTCCGGGCGATTGGTCGCGGCGAGCACGATCACCCCCGTCGTTTCGTCGAAGCCGTCGAGCTCGACCAGGATCTGGTTCAGCGTGTGCTCCCGCTCGTCGTTCAGGTTGGCCATGTGCACCGAGCGCTGGCGGCCGATGGCATCGAGCTCGTCGATGAAGACGATGCACGGCGCCATCCGCTTCGCCTGCTGGAAGAGGTCGCGGACCCGCGCGGCCCCCACGCCCACGAACATCTCGATGAAGTCGGATCCGCTGAGCGAGAAGAAGGGAACGCCCGCCTCGCCCGCCACCGCCCGGGCCAGCAGGGTCTTGCCGGTGCCCGGCGGCCCCACGAGCAGCACCCCCTTCGGGATGCGCGCCCCGAGCGCCCGGAATCGCTCCGGCGAGCCCAGGAAGTCCACGATCTCGCGGAGCTCCGCTTTCGCCTCCTCGCAGCCGGCCACGTCGTCGAAGCGGACGCCGACCTCGCGGTCCGCCACCAGCCGGGCCCGGCTGCGGCCGAAACCCGCGAGGGAGCCCCCCACGCCCCCGCCGAGCCTGGGAAGCAGCCACAGCCAGAAGGCGATGAGGAGCAGGAGCGGCAGCAGCCAGATGGCGAGGATGCGCTGCCAGCCCCCCTCCGCACGCCCCGTGTAGCGGACCCCGGCCTGCTCGAGATCCCGGACCAGCTCGGGATCCTCCACGCGCCAGCTTCGAAACGGGAACGGCTCTGCCGGGGACTGCCTCCCGCCGGCCTCCACCCCGGGGCTGCCCGGCCCGCCTGCCGACCCGCTCCCGCCATGGGGGAG
>JALSIO010000823.1 GCA_026989995.1 Myxococcales bacterium | reverse complement strand
GCGGTCGCGGGGCTCGGCTCGCCCGCGGAGCTCGCCGAGGGGGCCATCCTCGCCGGGGTGGACGCGGTGCTCTTCTGCAGCCGGCTCGAGGCCGCCGCCGAGGCCGTGGAGGCCCTCGAGAGCCTGCCCGAAGCCCGGGTCGGGCCGGCGCTCGCGCGGATGGCCCGCTTCAAGCGCGACCACGCCGGGGGCCGCCACCGCCGGGAACGGCTTCCCCCCTATCCCGAGCACCGGCGGCTGGCGCGGCGGCTCGGGGGCACGGGGCCGGCCTGAGCGCCGCAGGCGGCCGCTTGCCGGGGGCCGGCTCGGCTACCCTGGCGCGGTCGTCCCCCGCTGCGCGCAACCGGAGGAGCGCCCATGAACCCCGCCGACCCGCGACCTCCCGCCGAGATCGACCCCATCGCGCGGCTCGACGGGCTCGCGCAGGCCGAGCTCGTCCGGCGGGGCGAGCTCACGCCGCTCGAGCTCGTGGATGCGGCGATCACCCGGGCCGAGAAGCTCGATCCGGTCCTCCACGCGGTGGTCCTCCCGGCCTTCGAAAGGGCACGGGAGCAGGCCGCCGCCGGGCCGCCGGCCGGTCCCTTCCGCGGTGTGCCCTTCCTGATGAAGGACATCGGCGGCGAGGAGGCCGGCCTCCCCTGCTGGCAGGGGATGCGGGTGCTTCGCGACGCCGGCCTCCGCGAGCCGCGCGACAGCTATTTCACCGAACGGTGCCGGGCGGCCGGGCTCGTCTCGCTCGGGCGCACCAACACGCCCGAGCTCGCACTCCTGCCCACCACCGAGCCCGAGGCCTTCGGCGCGACCCGCAATCCCTGGGATCCGGAGCGGATGCCGGGCGGCAGCTCCGGCGGCGCGGCGGCGGCGGTCGCTTCGGGGATGGTTCCCCTCGCCCACGCCAGCGACGGAGGCGGCTCGATCCGGATTCCGGCGGCGCTGTGCGGGCTGGTCGGGCTCAAGCCGACCCGCGGCCGGTGTTCCTTCGGACCGGGCCGGGGCGAGCGCTGGTCCGGCTTCTCCTGCGAGCTCGTGGTGAGCCGCAGCGTGCGCGACACCGCCGCCTTCCTCGACGCGGCCGCGGGCCGCATGCCCGGAGACCCCTACACCGCGCCCCCGCCCGAGCGGCCCTTTCTCGACGCAGTCCGGGGCGGCGCCGGTCGGCTCCGGATCGGCCTGCTCGCCGAGCCCTTCCGCGAGGGGCTCGAGGTGGATCCCGAGTGCTTCGAGGCGGCGCGGATCGCGGCCCGGGCGCTCGAGGAGCTCGGCCACCGGGTGGAGCCCGCCTGGCCCGAGGCCCTCGCGGACGGCTCGATCATGGGGAGCTACATCACGGTGGTGGCCTGCAACGTGGCCCGCGCCCTCGAGGCGGTGGGTTCCCGCCTCGGCCGCGTCCTCGGTCCCGACGACGTCGAGCCGCTGACCTGGGCGATCGCCGAGCGGGGGCGGGCCACGCCGGTCACCGACTTCCTCGCGGCGCTCGAGGGCGTGCACGCACTGGGCCGGCGGCTGGAGGCCTGGTGGGCCGAGGGCTTCGACCTCCTGCTCTCACCCGCCACGGCGCGGCCCGCCGCCCCGCTGGGGGAGATCCGGTCCACCCGGGAGGAGCCCTTCGCCGCCTTCGCCCGCGCGGCACCGTACGGGGCGTTCACCGCGCCCTTCAACCAGTCCGGGCAGCCGGCGATCTCGGTGCCCGTGCACTGGACGGCCTCGGGCCTGCCGGTGGGGGCCCAGCTCGTGGCGGAGCAGGGGCGCGAGGATCTCCTGCTCGCCGTGGCGGCCGAGCTCGAGCGGGCGCTGCCCTGGGCGGACCGCTGGCCGCCGGTGCACGCGTGATCCGGGAGGCCGGGGAGCGCGACACCCCCTTCCTCGCCTGGGTGATGCAGGCCGCGGCGCGGTCACACCGCCCGGTGGGGATCTGGGACGTGGTCTTTCCCGGTCCCGACGCGCCGCGCCTCGCGCGCCTCGAGGCCCTGCTCCGGACCGAACCGCGCTCGTACTGCCACTACGCGCCCTTTCTCGTGGCCGACGAGGAGGGTGAGCCGGTCGCGGCGCTCTGCGGCTACCACCCGCGCCACGAGGGCGCGCCGGCGATGGCGGCCGCACTTCGCCAGAGCCTCGAAGGGGCCGGGCTCGGCGAGGCGGAGGTGCAGGCGACCTTCGCCCGCTTCGCCCCGATCCTGACCTGCGCGCCGGATACACCCGAGGACCTCTTCGTCGTGGAGTGGGTGGCGACGCGGCCCGCGTGGCGGCGGCGGGGGCTGGTTCGGGAGCTGCTGGCCGCGGTGCTGGAGCGGGGGCGCCGCGCCGGCTTCCGCGAGGCCCAGATCAGCTACCTGATCGGCAACGAGCCGGCCCGCCTCACCTACGAGCGGGCGGGCTTCCGGAGGGTGGCCGAGCGCCGGCACCCCGACTTCGAGCGGGTCTTCGGCTCGCCGGGCATCGCCACCATGCGCCGCCCGCTGGCCGACGGCTCCGCCTGATGCGCCGGGCGTCGGGGCGGGGCGGATGACCGCCACCGACTACCTCGCCCTCCTGCTCTACGCAGCCCTGGTCCTGGCCCTCGGCCTGCGGGCCGGGCGGGGGCGCCGTGCCGAGGGGGACGAGTTCGCTCTTGCGGGGCGGGCCGTCCCGGCCTGGCTGGTCCTGCTCTCGCTGCTCGCCACCGAGCTTTCGGCGGCGACCTTCATCGGCGTTCCCCACGCCGCCTGGCAGGGGGCCTGGACCTACCTGCAGTTCGCCTTCGGCGCGCTTCTCGGAAAGTGGGCGCTGGCCCGGGTGGCGCTGCCGCTGTACCACCGCCTCGGCGTCGTCACCGTCTACGGCCTGCTCGAGGCCCGCTTCGGCCCGGCCACGCGGCGGGCGGCGGCCCTCGCCTTCGTCGTCGGTCGGCTCGCGGCCTCCGGAGTGCGGCTGTTCATCGCGGCCCTCGCCTTCTCGCTGGTCACCGGGACCTCGGTGGAGGCGGCCATTGCGGGGGTGGCGCTCTGCTCCGCGATCTACACCGCGGCGGGGGGACTCCGCGCCGTGATCTACACCGACGCGCTCCAGGCGGCGGTGCTGCTCCTCGGCGCGGGAGCGGCCCTCGCCGTGCTCGCCGCGCGGCTGCCCGGGGGGCTCCCGGAACTCGTGGCCTGGGGCGTGGAGAGCGGGCGGATGGCCGTCTTCCGCTTCGAGCCGCTGCTCTCCACTGTCCGAACCGACGTCTTCGGGGTGGCCTTCGCGGGCGGCTTCTTCCTCACGCTCGCCACCCACGGGACCGACCACGACATGGCCCAGCGCCTCCTCGCGGCCCGCAACGGGCGCGAGGCGGGACGGGCACTGCTCGGCTCGGCATGGCTCAATTTCCCGGTGACCGTGCTCTTCCTGCTGATCGGGACCGGTCTCGCCCGCTTCTACGCCGAGCCGGTCGGCTATGCCCTCCCGGTCGAGGGTCACGTGCTGCCGGCCTTCGCCCTCCACGAGCTCCCCGCGGGCCTGCGCGGTCTCTGCTTCGCCGGGCTCTTCGCGGCGGCCATGTCGAGCCTGGACTCCGCCATCTGTGCCATCGCCACCGCCTGGGTGGTGGACGTCCGGCGGGCGCCGTCCTCCTCCCGGGCCCTCGCGCGGACCGGGCGTGTCGCCTCGCTCGGTGTGGCGGCGCTTCTGGCCGGCGCAGCGCTCGCCATGGCCGGCTACCAGCGGAGCCTCGCGGGACTGCCGCCGGAGGCGGCGCCCCGGCTTTCGCTGGTGGAGCTCGCACTCTCCGCCATGACCATCGTCTACGGAGGACTGCTCGGAGTGTTCGCGACGGGGCTGCTGGCCCCGGGGCGCGGGAGCGATCGGAGCGGAGTGGCCGGACTCGGGGTCGGGGCCCTGGCGGGTGCGGCGCTCTTCGTTCACCCGGTGGCGCTCGGGCGCACCCTTCTCGCCTGGCCGTGGTGGATCCCGGTCTCGGCACTGTGTGCCGCCGCGGTGGTGCTCGCCGGAGGCCCCCGGCCGCCCGGCCGGGCACGCACGCGTTGACCGCCTCCGCGCCGGCCGCTACAGCCTCGGCCGGGAGGTCCCGGTGGGCGAGCGGCTCGGGCCCCGCAAGACGAAGATCGTCGCCACCCTCGGCCCCGCCTGCGACGAGCCGGAGGTGCTCGCGGCCCTGCTCCGGGAGGGCGCGAACGTCTTCCGCCTGAACCTCTCCCACGGCGACCGGAAGAGCCACCGGGAGCGCGTCGAGCGGGCGCGCTCGGTCGCCGCCCGGGCCGGAGCTCCGGTGGCCTTCCTCGTGGATACCCGCGGCATCGAGGTACGCACCGGTCCGGTGGTGGGCGGCGCGGTCGAGCTTCCCACCGGCACGACCTTCGTGCTGCGTGAGGAGCCGGGTGTGGGTGACGCCGCCTCGGTGTACGTCGACCTCCCGGGTTTCGCCGGGCAGCTCGCGCCGGGCCAGCGCGTGCTCGTCGACGACGGGCGGATCGCGCTCCGGGTGCTCCGGGTCGCTTCCGGGCGGGTCGACTGCCGTGTGGAGGTGGGCGGTCTCCTGCGCGACCGGCGCGGGGTCAACTGCCCCGACTGCGAGCTCCGGCGGGAGGACCAGCCCGAGCGGGATCGGCAGGACCTCGAGCTCGCGCGGGAGCTCGGCGCCGACTACGTCGCCGCCTCCTTCGTGCAGCGGACCGACGATCTCCGGCGCCTTCGCGACCTCGCCGGGGAGGTGGGATTCCCGGTACCGCTCATCGCCAAGATCGAGAACCGGGCCGGGGTGCAGCACCTCGGCGCCATCGTCGAGGAGGCCGACGGCACCATGGTCGCGCGGGGAGACCTCGGTGTGGAGCTCCCCCTCGAACGGGTTCCCGTGATCCAGAAGCGTCTGATCGCGGCGACGGTGACCCGCGGCAAGCCCGTGATCACGGCCACCCAGATGCTCGACTCCATGGAGCGGAACCCCAGCCCCACGCGCGCCGAGGTCTCGGACGTCGCCAACGCCATTCTCGACGGAACCTCGGCGGTGATGCTCTCCGGCGAGACGGCGGTGGGGCGCCACCCGGTGGAGGCGGTGCGGGTGCTCGCAGCCGTGGCCCGCGAGGCGGAGTCGGTGCTCGGCGAGTTCGGCACCCTGCAGCACATCCAGCCCTCCCCCTCGAACCGGGTGGCGGATTCGGTGAGCCAGGCGGCGATCACCATGGCCCACGGTCTCGGCGCCGCCGGGATCGTCACGCTCACGGAGACGGGGTTCACCAGCCGATCCATCTCGAAGTACCGCCCGCGCTGCCCGATCTTCGCGGTCACGGTGGACCGGGCGGTCTCGAGGCGGCTGGCCCTCAACTGGGGCGTCACGCCCTTCCACTACGAGGGGCCGCGGGACGACGAGGCGATGATCCGCTTCGCCCTCGACCGGGTGCGCGAGCTCGGCCACGCCCGCGAGGGCGAGCTGCTCGTCGCCACGGCCGGCCGGCCGCAGCAGGCGGGAAGCACCGACCTGATCCGGGTCGTGCGGGCCTAGAGGTCGCCTGCCGGCGCAGCCGGGCCTCCGGCGCGTTCCGGGCCGAAGCGCTCGAGCTCGCGTACGAAGCCGAGGGTGCGCGTATCGGCCACCCGGTCCACGAAGAGGACGCCGTCGAGGTGGTCGCACTCGTGCTGAACCACCGCTGCGTGGAATCCCGCGTAGCGCGCCTCGAAGACGCCGCCGTGCGGGTCCCGCGCGCGCACGAGGATCTCGGCGGCGCGGGGCACCACGCCGCGGATCCCGGGAATGGAGAGACAGCCCTCGAGCACCTCGATGCGGCGCTCGGAGATCACCTCGATCCCGGGGTTGACGAGCACCGTGAGCGGGAGGGGATCGGCGTCGGGGTAGCGCGGGTTCGAGGCGAGCTCCATCACCACCACCCGCCTCGGCACGTGGACCTGCGGCGCGGCGAGGCCGGCGCCGTCGTACTCGCGCATGGTGTCGACGAGGTCCCGGACGAGCCCGAGGAGGCCGGGGGAGCCGAGCTCCTCCTCCGGCACCGGCTGCGAGACCTGCCGGAGGATCGGGTGGCCCATGCGGGCGACCTTGAGGATCGCCACGGCGGCTACTCCCGGCGCTTGCGCCTTCGGGCGGGAGGGAGATCGGTGACCGTCCCCGCCGCCACCTCGGCGGCGAGCGCCACGGTCTCCGAGAGGGTGGGGTGGGCGTGGACGGTGAGCGCGATGTCCTCGGCATCGGCGCCGAGCTCGAGCGCGAGCACGGTCTCCGCGAGCAGCTCCCCTGCGGACCGCCCGGCGATGCCGGCGCCGAGGAGCCGCCCGCTCTCGGGGTCGAAGAGGAGCTTGGTGAGGCCCTCGGTGCGGCCCAGGCTCCGGGCCCGTCCGCTCGCTGCCCACGGGAAGACCGCCTTCTCGAAGGGAAGGCCGCGCTGCTTCGCCTCCCCTTCGGTCAGCCCCATCCAGGCGATCTCCGGGTCCGTGTAGGCCACCGCGGGGATCGCGCGCGCATCCATGGCCGCGGGGAGGCCGGCGATGACCTCGGCGGCCACCTTGCCCTCGTGCATGGCCTTGTGGGCGAGCAGCGGCGGGCGCGCCACGTCACCGATGGCGAAGATGTGGGGAATGGCCGTGCGCATCCGGTCGTCCACCGGGAGGAAGCCCCCGGGATCCGGTTCGAGCCCGGCGCGCTCCGCATCGATCCGATCCGCGTTGGGGCGGCGCCCCACCGCGACGAGGATCGCGTCGAAGGTCTCGCTCTCCGGCACCCCCTCCCCCTCGAAGGCGACCCGCAGCCGCCCGCCGCGATCCTCCACACCCACGACCTTGGTGGCCGTGAGCACGGCGGCGTAGCGGCGGCGGATGCGCTCCTCGAGGGGCCGCACGAGGTCCCGGTCGACCCCGGGGAGGATCTCCGGGAGGAGCTCGACCACGCTCACCTCCGAGCCGAGGGCGTCGTAGACCGCCGCCATCTCGAGGCCGATGATGCCTCCCCCGATGACGAGCAGGCGGCGCGGGATCTCCTCGAGCTCGAGGGCACCGGTGGAGTCGAAGACCCGGGGGTGGTCTTCCGGGAGCCCGGGCAGCGAGACGGGCCGCGAGCCCACGGCGACGATGGCGTGGTCGAAACTCACCTGCAGGCTCCGCTCATCGCCGTCCACCCGCACCCGGTGCGGATCCTCGAAGCGGGCCGTCCCCCGGAGGACGCGGACGCCGCGCTTGCGGGCGAGGGCGTCGAGGCCGTCGGCGAGGCCCGAGACCACCTCCTCCTTCCGGGCCCGGATCCGCCGGGCATCGATGCGGGGCGGGTCGAAGACCACGCCGTGCTCCCGGAGCGAGGCGGCGTCGGTGATCACCTCCGCGAGGTGGAGGAG
>JALSIO010000822.1 GCA_026989995.1 Myxococcales bacterium | reverse complement strand
GATGGCAGCCGGGTGCTGGCCTGCCACCTGGCCCGTGGCTACTTCGCGGCGGCCACCGCACCGGCCGCCGACCTCGGGCGGGCGGCGAAGCGGCTGGCGGGCGTGGCCCGCGATCTGGCCTCCCGGGCCCGGAGCGACCGGGTCCTCCTTCCGAATGGGATCGACCACGCCCTGCCCGAGTCGCGGACGGCGGAGCTCGCGCGGGCGATCGCCGCCGAGCTCGGATGGCCGGTGGAGCGGGGCCACCTCGAGGATTACGTGGAGGGGGTCGATCCGGGGGAGGCGGTGCACCGGGGCGAGCTCGTGGGGGCACGCGTCGCTCCCCTCCTGCCGGGGGTGTGGTCCACCCGAACCTGGATCAAGCTCGCGAACCGGCGCGCGGAGGCCGCGATCCTCGGCGAGGCCGAGCCGTTCGCGGCGCTCGCGCGGCTGCTGCCCGAGACCGATCGGGAGCTCCCCGACGAGGCGGCGTCGCTGCGGTCGACGTGGCGGCTGCTGCTGCAGAACCACGCCCACGACTCGATCTGCGGCTGCTCCCGGGACGAGGTCCACGAGCAGATGCGGCCTCGCTTCGAACAGGCGCAGGAGCGGGCGCGGGAGACCGCGACGCGGCTGCTCGAGCGCCTCGCGGGGCTCGGACCCGGACGCCTTGCACCGCGGACGCCGGCCTTCGACCTGGCCGTCTTCAACCCGTCGGCGCACCCGCGCTCGGGGCGGGTGCGGTTTTCGATCGATCCCCACCCCCACCTCGTCCCGGCAGAGGATCCCGCCGAGGCCGTGCACCCGCTGGTGCTGCACGACCTGCGCGGGCGCGGCTTCCGGGCCGACGGCCGGCCGGCGCGGCTCGTCGCCCGCCGGGCCGAGGACCGCCCGGTGCTGCTGCCCGACCGCCCCGCCTTCGATCTCGAGTTCGAGGTCGGGGAGGTGCCGGCCTTCGGGTGGCGGCGGGTTCGCATCGAGCCCGGTCCGGAGCTCCCCGACGAGGCGGACGACGGGCGCGAGATCGATAACGGCGCTCTTCGGGTCCGCGCCACGCCGGACGGACGCTTCGACCTCCACGCCGCCGGCCGGAGCCATGCCGGCCTGGGGGAGATCGAGGACCTCGGGGACCGCGGCGACACCTACGACTTCGACCCGGTCGAGGAGGGGGGCGCTCCCGAGCTTCTCTCGCTGGAGGTCCGCCGGGAGCGCTTCGCCGATGGAGCGCAGCGGCTGCGGATCGCGCGCACCTTCGCGGTGCCCGAGGGGCTCGCGCCCGGACGCGATCGGCGCTCCGAGACCCGCGTGGAGCTCCCCGTGACCATGGACCTGCTCGTGGCGCCGGGGAGCCCCGCCGTCGAGCTCACGGTGCGGGTCGACAACACGGCTCGGGACCACCGGCTGCGCATCCTCTTTCCGGTCGGAGCCGCCAGCTGCCGGGCCGCGACCACCTTCGACGTCGTCGAGCGCGGGCCGAAGAGCGCGCCCCGCGGCCCGTGGGTGCAGCCCCCGCCCGCCACCTTTCCCCACCAGGGCTTCGTCGAGGCCGGCGGGCTGCTGGTGGTGGCCCCGGGACTTCCGGAAGCCGAGCTCCGCCCCGACGGCGCCCTCGCGATCACGCTGCTGCGGTCGGTGGGATTCCTCTCCCGTCACGACCTTCGCACCCGCCCCGGGCCGGCGGGGCCCGGAACCGCGGTCCCCGGCGCCTGGTGCCGGGGACCGCTCGAGTGCCGCCTCTGGCTGGCGCCAGGGGGCGACCCGCGCCTGGCCTGGGACCTCGAGGTGCCGCTTCGCGCCGTCTTCGCGGGCGGCCGGCCGCTCCTGCCCGAAGGGCGGCCCGTGCTCGAGCTCGCGCCCCGGGAGCTCCTGCTCTCGGCCCTCAAGCCCGCCGAAGATGGCGAGGGGGCCATCGCGCGGGTGCTGAATCCGACCGACCGCGTCAGGGTGGCGCACCTCCGCCCCGGGCTTCCGGTGCGGGCGGAGCCGGCGGCACTCGACGAGTCCCCGGCGCGCTTCGACGTCCGGCGCTTCGAAGGGGGCTTCGAGTTCGAGGTGCCCGCCCACGCCCTGCGAAGCCTCCGGTTGAGGCCTGCTTGACGCCACCCGGGCAGGGGCGATCCTCGCGGGAGGGCGGGCGCCGGGGCCGGCTCCCTGGCCCGGCCCGGCATCCCGCAGGAGGTTCCCCATGCGCCGCACAATCCCGAGACGTCCGCTTCGACCGTCGCCTTGCGGCCGGCTTCGGCACGGGCGGGGCCTGCTCGGGCCGGGTGTGCTCGGGCTGCTCCTCTGCGCGGCCTTGCCGGGCACGGCCCACGACCGGGTCCCGGACCCGGCGGCCCTCGGTGCGCTGGCCCTGATCCCGCACCCGGTGGCCGCGCGGGTGCACCCGGGGGTGGTGGTCCTCCCGGACTTCGGGGTGACTCCGCTCCCCGTCCACTTCGGGCCGGTGCACGGTCTCGCCGGCCACGGGGCGCTGCTGGCGGTGGACGGCCGCGGTGCGGCGGTGGCCATCGGGGCGGGACCGGTCCTCGCCGCCCACCCCTTCGGGCTCCGGCACGGGATCCGGGTCTTCCACGCCGACGCCCACGTGCCGCTGGTCCTCGCGGGCGCGGCGACCGCCCCCGGCGTGGTTCCGGTTGCACCGGGCCGCTACGAGCAGCGCTCGGTGGGGGAGGGTCGCTACCAGATCCGCACGCCCGCGGGCGGGGCGGCGTGGCAGGTCCGGGAACGCGGCAGCGCGTCGCCCGGCTACGACGTGCAGCCCACACCGGTGGGCCGGGTCGTCGTCGACGTCGAGCCGCCCGAGGCGGAAGTCCGGCTCGACGGCCGACCTCTCTCCCCCGGCTCGCCGGGGCACTTCGAGTGGAGTCTCGTCGAGGGCCGCTATCCGCTCGACGTGCGGGCCCCGGGACACCTCGACTTCCGCCGGGAGGTCGTGGTCGAGCCGGGGCGGAGCACCGAGCTCAGGGTGAAGCTCGAACCACTCCCCCCCCGCCGGAGCGGGCGTTGAGCGGAGGTCGCGTTCGGGGCGGGCAGGGGGCGCCAGCACTGGAGCCCGCCGGCCTGACGACGCGCAAGCAGCAGCTCCTCGCCGCCGTGGACGGGCTCCTCGAGGAGGGGTTCGCGCTCGCGCAGGCCATGGCCGAGCATCCGGAGCTGTCGCTCCGGGAATACGAAACGAGCCGGCTGCAGCGCGCCTTTCTCGAAAGCCGGGGATTCTCGATCCGGCCCGGTCCGGGCGGGCTCGAGACCGCCTACGTGGCCGACCGGGCCGGGCAGGCGGCCGCACCCCGGGTCGCGCTGCTCGCCGAGATGGACGCCCTTCCGGAGATCGGTCACGCCTGCGGCCACAACCTGTCGGGGCCGGCGAGCCTGGTCGCCGCGGTGGCCCTCGCGGCCCACCACCCGGCGGAGGAGCTCCACGTCCGGGTGGTGGGGTGCCCGGCAGAGGAGATCGGGGTGGGAAAGCGGCGGCTGGTCGAGGCCGGGGTCTTCGAGGGCGTGGACGCGGCGATGATGGCCCACGCCTCGGACATGCGACGCGCCCACCGCCTCTTTCTCGGCAACCACAAGTTCGAGGCCGTCTTCCGCGGGCGGGCCTCCCACGCGGCCGCCTATCCGGAGCTGGGTCGAAACGCCCTCGACGGGGTGGTGGCCTTCTACGTCTCGGTGGGGTTGCTGCGCCAGCAGCTCCCGCGGGAGGTCCGCGTCCATGTCATCGTCAGCGACGGAGGGCGCGCGCCGAACGTGATCCCGGAGCGCGCGGCGGCCCGGGTCTGGGTCCGGGCGCTCCAGCGGGAGGTGCTCCGGGAGACGGTCGAGCGGGTTCAGGCGTGTGCCCGGGGCGCGGCCGAGGCCACGGAGACCGAGCTCGACATCGAGGTCGACCCGAGCAGCTCGCCGCCGTTGCGGCCCTGCCTCCCGCTCGCCGAGCTCTACGCCCGTCAGCTCGCCTTCCTCGGCCTCCCCGAGAGCGGGCACGGGCCGGAGGAGCACATCGGATCGAGCGACATCACCCACGTGTCGCAGGTCGTCCCCACGATCCACCCGAATTTCCCGATCGGACGCGACCTCAAGCTCCACACCCGGGCGTTTGCCGACGCCGCGCGGGGCCCCCGGGCGCGCGAAGGGCTCGCCGAGGCGGCGCGGGCCCTGGCGTTGACGGCGCAGGAGCTCGCGCTGGTTCCGGAGGAGCGGCGGCACGTGCGCCGGGCCTTCGAGCAGGCGGAGGGGTGAGACCTCGCGCTTGCCAGGGGCGCGGGCTGCCCTAAGTTCTTCCCGGGGGGAGTGCCGTGGGCTCCAGTGGGCGGGATCCGGAGGCCCGGTACCGCGGACCGAGGCAGCGGATGGTCCGCGATCTGGCCCGGGCGGGCATTCGCGATGCCCGCGTCCTCGAGGCCATCGCCAGCGTGCCCCGGCATCGCCTGCTTCCCGAGGCGATGTGGGAGCAGGCCTACGCGATCGCAGCCCTTCCCATCGGCGACGGGCAGACGATCTCCTCCCCCGAGGTGGTCGCACGCATGACCGAGGCGCTCGAGCTCGCGGGCTCGGAGCACGTCCTCGAGGTGGGCACCGGCTCCGCCTACCAGGCGGCGGTGCTCGCCCGCCTGGCCGACCGGGTCGTCTCCGTGGAGCGCATTCCCCGGCTCGCGGCGCGGGCGCGCAGGTCCCTCGACGCGCTCGGGGTGACCAACGTGGTGGTGTACCTCGGTGACGGCAGTCTGGGCCGGCCCGCGGAGGCTCCCTTCGACGCGATCGTGGTCACCGCGGCGGGCCCGCGCGTGCCTCCGCCGCTCCTCGCGCAGCTCGCCCCGGGCGGGCGGCTGGTGGGGCCCTTCGGCGAGCGGGGACGGCAGGAGCTCCTCCGGATCCGCAAGCAGGCCGACGGCCGACTGGTCCGCGAGCGGCTCGGCGCGTGCCGCTTCGTGGACCTCGTAGGGCAGCACGGGTGGGCCGCCTGAGCCCCGCGCGGATCGGGCTTTCGGCCGTGGCCGCGGGTGCATTGCTCGCGTCGGCCTGCGGGGGCCCCTCGCCACCGGGGGAACCGGCGGCGCCGCCCGCCCGGGCCGGCCCGCGGGAGCACGTGGTGCGTCCCGGCGAGACCCTCTGGCGCATCGCCCGCCGCTACGGCGTGCCCCTCGAGGACCTGATCCGCGCCAATGGCATCGAGGACGTACGCCGGGTACCGGCCGGCGTGCGCCTGCTGATCCCGGCCGGCCGGCCGGTGGGACCCGGGTCGCGCCGGGACGCGGCCGTCCGGGAGGCAGCGCGGCTTCGGGCGCGCCGCGAGGCGCTGCAGGCCGCCCGGCTCGCCTTCGGCTGGCCGCTTCGGGGCCGACTCACGTCGACCTTCGGCCTGCGCCACGGCCGGCCCCACGAGGGCATCGACCTCGCGGCGCCGCGCGGGACCCCGGTACGGGCGGCCGAGGCGGGGCGGGTGATCCACGCCGGCCCCCTCGGTGCCTACGGCAAGCTCGTGGTGGTGGATCACGGCGGGCGTTTCGCCACCGTCTACGCCCACAACCGCCGGCTGCTCGTCCGCAAGGGGGACCGGGTCGAGAAGGGCCAGCCGCTGGCCGAGGTCGGCTCCACGGGGAACGCCACCGGGCCCCACCTCCATTTCGAGGTGCGCGTGGCCCGCGTGGCGAGAGACCCGCTGCTCTACCTTCCCTGATCCCGCGCCCGGAGGAGGACCCATGCCCGAGCCCCGAGCCCTCGCGCTGCGCGAGTTCATCCGCGACGTCCCGGACTTCCCGAAACCGGGGATCCTCTTCCGGGACATCACCCCGCTGCTCGAGGATCCCGGGGCCTTTCGCGAGGCGGTGGAGGCCCTCGCCGCGCCCTTCCGCGACGAGACCGTGGACAAGGTCCTCGGCATCGAGTCCCGGGGCTTCATCCTCGGAGCGCCGGTGGCGCTCGAGCTCGCGGCCGGCTTCGTCCCGGTGCGCAAGAAGGGCAAGCTCCCCCACGAGACCCTGGCCGTGCGCTACGAGCTCGAGTACGGCACCGACGAGGTCGAGATGCACGCCGACGGGGTCCGGCGCGGCGAGCGGGTCCTGGTGGTGGACGACCTCATCGCGACGGGGGGGACCGCCGCCGCGAGTGTGCGCCTGGCCCGGGCGGCGGGAGGGGAGGTGGTCGGCTGCTCCTTCCTGATCGAGCTCTCGGAGCTGCGCGGACTCGACCGCCTCGACGTCGATCGCACCCATGTCGTGCTGCGCTACTGAGCCGCGCGGAAGCCACGGGAGCCCTCCACCTGCTCTCCGTCGGAAGCGCCACAGGCCGATGGGGGGAGGATCCCCGCCCGCCACCGGTGGCTGTCGACGCCGGCCCCGCCTCCTCTCCGCGAGGAGCTCTCTGCCCCGAATGCCGCGGGCGGGTGGTCTGGGCCGTGCTCCTCCGTTCCCGAAAGGCGGCTCCGTGGCGCCCCCGGCACGACTCGAACGTGCGACACCCGGTTTAGGAAACCGGTGCTCTATCCGACTGAGCTACGGGGGCGGATGCGCGGAGCCTACCAGATGCTTCGGAGGGGGGCAGCTCGCGCCGGGAGGCTGCGCGTCGGGGGCGTGCACCCCGAAGCGGCGCTCATGCGGCCTCGAGGGTGCCGGCGAGCGCCGGCGGAGGCGCCCAGAGTTCGTCTTCCGGGGTGACGAGAAAGAGGAACTCCCGGTTTCTCAGCCGGCCGACGCGGCCCACCCGCTCGCCGCGCGGGTTGTGGATCCCGATCCGGGCCCCGACGTAGCGGGGGTGCGGCCGCGCGAGGACCGTCACGCGCCCGCGTTCGCGGAGCACGCGGAGCAGCGCCTCGCGCGGGAGGTGCCCCTCGTCGTTGAAGGAGACGAGCAGGTAGCGGCAGCCGAGTGCACGGACCACCGCGCGCAGCGCGGCCTCCGCCCGCCGCCGGCTGTTGAAGGGGCTCTTTCTCACCCGGCAGTCCACCCGCTTGCAGGCGACCCCGTAGACCGCGGGCTTGTCCCAGCGCACCAGGGACTCCCACACGTGGTAGTTGCCGAGGTAGCTGTGCTGGTTGTAGGGGGGGTCGAGGTAGGCGAGGTCGGCCTCCACGGTCGCCGCCGCAGCGAGTGCGTCCTGCCCGAGCGCCAGGCAGGGGCCCGCCTGCGGCCGGGGTACGAGGCGCGGCAGCCGCAGCGCCAGCGGCTGCTCGGCCCGCGGCGCCCAGCGCTTCAGGTAGGCCATCTGCACGCCGGTGGTGGAGTCGACGCGGTCGGCGGCCTCGAGGAGCGACGCCAGCGCGATGGCCTCGAGCTCCGGGTCGAGATCGCGGGCTGCGATGGCCTCCCGGATGGCATCGATGCGGGCGCCGTTTCGCGGGTGGAAGAACCGGCTCTTCAGGCAGAAGGTCTCC
>JALSIO010000821.1 GCA_026989995.1 Myxococcales bacterium | reverse complement strand
CCTCGCCGATCTCGGCGTGGCCGCCCACGAGCGCGGCGTTGGCCAGGATGCATCCGCTCCCCATCCGGGCGTCGTGCCCGACGTGGGAACCCGCCATCAGGTAGTTTCCGTCTCCGATGCGTGTCGGGCCCTCGTCGGTCATGGCGCGGTGGACGGTGACGCCTTCCCGGAAGGTGTTGTGGTTGCCGATCTCCGTCCCCGGTCCGGGGCGCTTCGGATCGACCGCCGTGGACTGGGCTGCGAATCCGATGCACACGCCCGGGTAGAGCCGGTTCCCCTGCCCCATCCGGAGCGGACCCTGGATCTGCACGGCCGAGAGCAGGCGGGTGCCCGCCCCGAGCCGGATCGGACCGCGGAGGACGCAGAAGGGGCCGATCTCGACGTCGGCGTCGAGCTCGATCTCGCCCTCGAGGATCGAGGTCGGGTGGACTGCCATGGCGGCGGATCCTAGGCCATTCCCTCCGGCTCGCCGCGCATGGCAACCGCCTGCCGTCGACGGCGACCGGTGCGCGATGGATCGCGGTGGGCCCGCCGCGGATGGTGGAAAGCCCGTCGAGTGCGCCGCTGCCGTCGGGCCACCCGCCCGGACGCGGACCGACGCTCCGCCCCCGAAGCCCTCGAGGCGCGTTGACACGGAGATGGGGCCCCCGTAGGTTCGCGATCCGGCCGTCGCTCCCGCCCGACCCGATGTCCGGAAACCCGGGCCCGGGCGCGGTGCCCGGTGCGAGGGGCCGGATCCCGCGGCCCGGGCGAGGCGCGGGCGGCCATCGGCCCGGCCGGGTGCGTGGCGGGCGACCTCCTCTTCGCACCGCGGTGATCGGGGGAAGGTGTGAGACTCGCGGGCAGGCGGGCCATCATCACGGGCGCGGCGAGCGGGATCGGCCGCGCCTCGGCCGAGCTCTTCGCGCGCGAGGGCGCCCGGCTGCTCATCGCCGATGTGGACGAGAAGGGGCTCGAGGAGACCGCGCGCCGGATCTCGGCGTCCGGGGGCGAGGTGCGGGCGGAGCTGGCCGATGCCTCCTCCGAGGAGGCCGTCCGGGGGCTCGTCGAGCGCTGTCTCGATGAGCTCGGGGGGCTCGAGGTGGCCTTCGCCAACGCGGGGATCGCGGGCTCGCTCACTCCGGTGACCGAGCTCGAGGTCGAGGAGTGGCGGGCGGTGCTCGAGGTGAACCTGATCGGCCCCTTCCTGCTGATCAAGCACGCGGCGCCGCCCATGCGCGCCGCCGGCGGGGGCTCGATCCTGTGCACGGCCTCGGTGGCCGGGCTCCGCTCGGGTGCCGGGCCGAGCCCCTACAGCGCCTCGAAGGCCGGGGTGATCTCGCTGGTGCGTACGGCGGCCAACCAGCTCGCCGGAACCGGCATCCGCGTGAACGCGATCTGCCCCGGGCTCATCGAGACCGGCATGACGCGCCCCATCTTCGAGATGGCGCGGGCCGCCGGCAAGGAGGGGCGCATCGGGCAGCTCAATCCGCTCCGACGCGCCGGCCGCCCGGAGGAGATCGCCGCCATGGCGCTCTTCCTGGCGAGCGACGAGAGCTCCTACGTGAACGGCCAGGCCCTGGCGGTGGACGGTGGCCTCACCAGCACCCTGCCTTTCGTGCCGGGACGCATGACCTGAGCAGCCGCGTCGGTGGTGAGCACCGGCGCCGGGCCGAGCGGATTCCCGAGAAGGAGGGGGAGGCGTGGACAAGTTCCGGGGCCGGGTCGCGCTCGTGACGGGTGCGGCGAGCGGAATCGGCCGGGGTCTCGCCGAACACTGCGCGGATGTCGGCATGCGCGTGGTGGTCGCGGACGTGGATGCCGCGGGCCTCGCGGAAACGGCCCGGCGGGTGGAGGCGGCCGGAGCGCAGGTGCTCGCCGTACCGACGGATGTCCGCCGCGAGGAGCAGGTCCGAGCACTCGCGGATTCCGCGGAGGAGCGCTTCGGGCTCCCGCATCTCCTCTTCAACAACGCCGGCGTGCTGACCACCGGCCTCTCCTGGGAGTGCAGCGCCGAGGAGTGGGAGTGGGTCTTCGACGTGAACGTGATGGGGGTGGTCCACGGGATCCGCACCTTCGTGCCCCGCATGCTCGCGCGGGGTGAGCCCGCCCGCGTGGTGAACACCGCCTCCGTGGGCGCATTCATCGTCGGGCCGCGGGTGGCGCCCTACGTGGCTTCGAAGTTCGCTGTGGCGGCGCTGAGCGAGTCGCTCTACTACGAGCTGCGCGACCTCGGGGCGCCGGTACGGGTGTCGGTGCTCTGCCCCGGGGCCGTGGCCACCGGGATCGGGCGCTCGGAGCGGGTCCGCCCCGAGGAGGTGCGGCCCGGGCCGCGATCGCCCGAGAGCGCGACCTACCGGGAGGCCTTCGAGGCTGGAATCGCGCGGGGGATCGATTCCCGGGAACTCGCCCGCCAGGCCTTCGACGGCATCCGCGAGGATCGCTTCTGGATCCTGCCGGATTCCTCCTTCCTGCCGGCCATGGAGCACCGCATGCGCTGCGTGCTCGAGGGGCGCGAGCCGGGTAGCGATTGAACGCCGTCGGCACGGCGGCGGGAGCGCCTTCCGGAAGGCGCTTTCGGATGGCGTCTGCGGCAATGGTGGATCGCGGGCTCCGCTTCGAGGTCCGCGTGGCCCGCCGGGCCCCGAGCCCGGGCTCCCGAGGCTCCGGCCTTCTCCCCACGAGCCCGCTTCCGGCCGCGCCGATGGGAGCCGGGAGGGCCCCGGGGCGCGCGCCCCGGGGAGCCCCCGCGGAGGCTCCATGTACCGGTCGAGGCCCCACCGCCTCCATGAGCGGGCGCAGCAAGCGCTTCGGGAGGCCAAGCTCGCCGCGGCCCTCGAGTGCTACCTCGAGCTCGCGAGGCTGGCGCCGGAGGAAGGGGTCTGGCCCGAGCGGGCGGCGGACCTCTACCGGCGGCTCGGCCGCCGCGGAGAGGCGGCCGATGCGCTCGAGTGCGCGGCGGAGCGCTACGCGGCGGCGGGCGAGCTGCCCCGGGCCCTGGCGGCCTGCAGGCTGCTGCGCAGCCTCGATCCACGCCCCCGACCGGTGCTCCGCCGGCTCGGCCCGGTCCCTGCCCCCGGGACGGAGGGGCCGGCGCCGGCCCTGGACGGGGTGCCGGAGGGCGCCCCGCTCGACGAGATCGTGCTGACGGAGGTCATCGAGTCGCCCGACCCGAGCGACGGTGCGCTGCCCGCCGGCAGCTCCGAGATCCCGCTGGACCCCCCGGCGGCGAAGCGGGACGGTGCGGCGCCGCTCGCCCGGGAGCTGCTGCGGGCCTCCTCGGCCGACCCGTCCCCCGCGGCCGCCGTGGGCCGGATCGCGGACCTCTCGCCGCTCGTCGCCGTGCTCGACGAGGCGGGGCGCCGCATCCTCACCGAGGGCGTCGAGGTCGTGGACGTCCCCGCGGACGAGGTGATCCTCCGACAGGGGGACGCCGGTGATCGCCTCTACGTGGTGGTCGAGGGGGCGGTGGTTCCCATCGCCGAGGGAGTTCCGCCCAAGCGCCTCGGCTGCCTCGAGGAGGGCGAGATCTTCGGGGAGATCGCCGTCGTCACCGAGGGCCCGCGTACCGCCACGGTGGAGACGCTGGTGCCGACGCGCCTGCTCTCCCTCGACCGCAGGCTCCTGCAGCGCCTGGTCCGCCACGAGCCCCGGGTGCTCCGCGTCCTGCTGCGGCTCCTGCGCGAGCGGATGGTCGAGCGCCTGCTCGCCACGGGGCCGCTCTTCGGCGGGATGCGGCCCGACCGCGCCCGCGCGCTCGCGGCCCGGTTCCGCCTGGTCGAGGCGCGCGAGGCGAGCAGCCTGGTCGAGCAGGGTTGCCCGAGCCGCGGGCTCTTCGTGCTGCTCGCCGGCGAGGCGGAGGTGGTGCTCTTCGACGGTTCCTGCAACCGGACCCTCGCCCGGCTCCGGCCCGGGGACTGCTTCGGCGAGATCTCGCTGCTGCGCGGGCGCGCCGCCACGGCCTCCGTCGTCACCACCTGCCGCTCCTGGCTGCTTTTGCTCCCCGCCGATGCGCTCCTTGGCGCCCTCGCCGAGGAGCCGGAGCTCCGGCTCGCGCTCGAGCGGCTGGCCGAGGAGCGGGAGCGCCGCAACGACGAGCTCTTCGGAACCGGAGACGTGGTCGACTACAGCCTCGAGCTGGTCTGAGTCGCGCTCCCGCGGCAACGGGCGCGCTCAGGGCCCGCCGAAGAGGTCCGCGAGGATCTCCGCGCCGCCGAGCCAGGTGCCGGCCAGGCTGCCCAGGGTGGAGAGCCCGAAGACCAGGAAGATGCGGAGCAGGCGGCTGGTCCACCAGCGGCGCGGCTCGGCCATGTCCCGGGCCACCTCGCGCAGCTCGCGCACGAGCGGGGGGCGGATCCAGGTCTGCACGAAGGCCGCCACGTAGCCCACGCCGATCACCGGGGTGAGGCTGGTCAGCGGTGCGGCCAGCGCCGCGCTCGCCACGGTGACCGGGTGGGCGAGGGCGAGGGCGGCCCCGAGGCCGGAGAGGCCGCCGTTGATGGCGATCCAGTAGAGGGCGCTCTGCCCGGCGGCCGCGGCCCCGTGCCGGAGACCCACCGCCAGCAGGGCGCCGAGGATGCCGACCGGAATGGCCCAGCCCACCAGGCGGAGCCAGGGCGAGGGCGGCGGGAGCGTCTCGAGGACGGCGAGATCGGCGGATCCATCCTCCTCGAGTGCGCGGCGCATGCCCGCCACGTGTCCCGCCCCCACCACCGCCAGGATCCGGCGCCCGCCGGTCTCGCGGATCCGCTGCGCGAGGTAGGCGTCGCGCTCGTCGATCAGCACCCGCTTGAGCTCGGGGAGCGCCCGGCCGAGCTCCTCCATGAGCTCGCTCACGACGTCCCGACGCCGGAGCTCCCGGAGCTCCTCCTCGCCCAGGGGTTCGGAGTCGAAGCCAGAGACGAGGAGCTCGGAGACGAGGCGAAGCTTCCGCCAGGGCGAGAGCGCCGCCCAGGCCCGGCGCAGCGTGATCCGGACGTCCCGGTCGCAGAGCGCCACCGGCAGCCCCCGCGCCCGGGCCTCCTCGGCCGCCGCGAGCAGCTCCGTGCCGGGGGCGACGCCGAGGTCGAGGCCGAGGCGCTTCTGGTAGGACGCGAGCACGAGGTTGAGGATCAGGGTGGCGAGCTGCCGCTCTCGGATCACCTGCAGGAGGTCGAGCTCCTCGAAGCGGCGGGGATTGAGCAGGGCCTGGAAGCGCTGGTCGTCGAGCTCCACGCAGACCGCATCCGGCGCGAGCACCGCCACCGCCTCGCGAACGGCCTCGGCGGACTCGCGGGAGACGTGGGCGGTGCCGAGCAGGAAGAACTCGCGGCCATCCACCTCCACCCGGAGCAGGTCGCGGGCGAGGCGCTCGGAGGGGGCGCCCGGGTCGCCGGAGCCCGGCGTCACCTCCGGCGGATCGCACCGGGGCCCGGCCAGCCTGGCCGTTTCGGGGCGGGGGTCGCTTCGGGGGGGACCGGTCACGTGGGCTCCGGCTCCGAGGGTAGCCGGCCGCTCAGCCCGCGGCCCCGCCGCGGCCGAGGCCGTCGCGCTTCGCCGCGCACAGGAGCGCCACGAAGGCCTCCGCCTCGACGGGAGGGGAGAAGAGGAATCCCTGCATGCGCCGGCAGCCGAGGGCGCGGAGCCGCTCGAGCTGCTCCGTGGTCTCGACGCCTTCGGCCACGTGCTCGAGTCCGAGACCCTCCGCGATGGCGACGATGGCCGCGGTGAGGGTCTCGTCGGCCGGATCCTGCGCCATGCCGCGTACGAAGAGCCGGTCGATCTTCAGCACGTCGAGGGGCAGCCGCTTCAGGTACGCGAGGCCCGAGTACCCGGTCCCGAAGTCGTCGAGGGCGAGGCGCACCCCGAGGCCCTTCAGCCCGTCCAGGGTGTCGATGATCGCGTCCACGTCCCGGAGCAGCGCGCTTTCGGTGAGCTCGAGCTCGAGGCGATCGGGCGAAAGCCCGCTCTCCTCGAGCGCTTCGGACACGAGGCGGACGAGATTCCCCTCGTGCACCTGGTGCCCCGAGACGTTCACGGCGATGCGGCATCCCGCGAAGCCGTGCGCGTCGTAGCGCCGCGCCTGCGCACAGGCCTCGTGCAGGACGAAGGCGCCGATGGGAACGATCAGCCGGGTGTCCTCCGCGAGCGGGAGGAAGCCGGCCGGGGGGACGAGGCCGAGCTCGGGGTTCTGCCACCGCAGCAGGGCCTCGGCGCCCGCGATTCGACCGGTGTCCACATCGACCTGGGGCTGGTAGTGCAGCCGCAGCTCCTGGCGGGCGAGGGCGAGGCGAAGACGGCTTTCGAGGGAGAGGCGCTCCTCGGCCCGGGTGTTCATCTCCTGGGCGAAGAAGACGTAGCGGCCGCCCCCGCTCTCCTTGGCGTTGAACATGGCTGCGTCTGCGTTCTTGATCAGGTCCTCCGGGGTGGACCCGTCCCGGGGGTGCAGGGCGATGCCGATCGCGACGCTGGCGACGTATTCCCGCCCGTCGAGGTCGATCGGGCGCGCCAGCTCGGCGACGATCTTCTCCGCCACCCGGGCCGCCGCGGTTTCGTCGCGGAGGTGGGTGATGAGCACGCCGAACTCGTCACCGCCCAGGCGCGCCGCGGTGTCGCTTCGGCGGATGCAGGAGACCAGCCGGGCGCCGAGCTCGGCGAGCAGCCGGTCGCCGGCCGCGTGCCCGAGGGTGTCGTTCACCGCCTTGAACTCGTCGAGGTCCATGACGAGCACCGCGAGCCGATCGCCCCGCCGCCGGGCGGCGGCCACCGCCTGCCCCAAACGGTCGGAGAAGAGCAGCCGGTTGGGGAGCTCCGTCACGGGATCGTGCGTGGCGAGGTGCCGCTCGCGCTCGCGGGCCTCCTCGAGCTCGCAGAGCATCCGGTGGCGCTCCACCGCGTGGCGGACGCAACGTGCGAGCTCGCCCGCCTCGAGCTCCGAGGGCAGCAGGACGGCCCCGGCGCCCCGCCGGGTGGCTTCGGCCACGATGGCTCCGTCCGCCGGGTCGCGGACGGCGACGAGCGCGAGGCTGCGCGCGTGGAGCCTCAGCTGCCGGAGCGCGGCCAGGCTCCCCTCGTCGCCCGAGGCCACCGGGACCAGCGCGGCCTCGGCGCCCGCCCTCCAGAAGCGCTGGAGGAGGGCCGCAGCCGAGGTGCAGAACTCCACCCGAAGGCCGGGTGGATGGCCGCCGCCGCGCACTCCCTCGAGGAGTCGCCCGGCCGGCCCGGGTGCGTCGAGGGCCAGCACCCGGAGGGGTGTGGGTTCCCCGCTCTGCTCGCGTACTTCCACCGATGGGCCCCTTCGCCGGCGCCCCGGTCCTATCGGCTGGAGGTCCCGGGGGATTGACCGTTCCGGGGCAGACCGATCCTCCGGTGCAGCTTCCCCGCAGCCCGG
>JALSIO010000820.1 GCA_026989995.1 Myxococcales bacterium | reverse complement strand
GGGCTCCCTCCCCGCGCGGGGGGGACGGAGGGGGAACCCTCCCGTGGATCGGCGCGGCCGGACCGCTAGAAGCTTACGACGAGGTCGGTCTGCAGCCGGATCCGCTCGGCGTCGACCGCCGAGGCGAAGGGCACGACGCGGCTGTCGATGTCGTCCGAGCGGTAGAGCTGGAAGCGCAGATCGGTCCGGGGCAGGATGCGACGAGCCCCGTAGAGGAAGAGGGCGCTCCGGTTGGTCACTCCGTCGGTCATGTTGCTGTCGATGAACACCCCGGGCCAGGCATTGGCCTCCATGCGGTAGTAGCCGAAGCCGAGGAGTGCGAAGCGCTCCTTGTCGCCCACTTCGATCCCGAACATGTAGGCCTGGTCCTCGTCGCCGATCCCGGGCGGCACGAGGAGGTCGCGGCCGTCGAAGTTGCGAAGGTAGGTGCCGTAGACGAGCACGGGCCAGCCGTCGAGGCCCGCGTAGCGGAGGAAGGCACTGACCTCGCCGGCCCGGATGCCGTCGTCGGCGGCTGTCGTCTCGCCGGTGATGTTGGGCAGGTTCCCCTGGGCGAAGTCGCGGGTGAAGAAGGCCGGGTCGAGGGAGCGGAAGGAATACCAGGAGGCCCGCACCCCCGCCTCGAGGTGCTGCGGCAGGGCCAGCTCGCCCCCGAGCTGCAGACCGAGCACGTGGGGGTCCTGGCTGCGGCTGTTCTCGTCGATGACGAAGAAGCCGGCGCGACCGAAGAGGGTGAGCTCTTCGAGGGGAGCGGCCTGGACGAGCAGCGAGGCGCCCTCCGGGTTGATGTCGTGGTCCCAGAGCAGCACGTCGCGGCCCCGCTTCCAGAGGAAGGGGTTGGGGGTCTTGCCGATCTGGAGCGAGACACGCTCGATGCCGTGCTTCCGGAGCCGGTTCCGGAAGGGGTGGACATCGAGGTAGGCGCGGTGGACGAAGATCCCGTCGGGGTCGAAGTCGACACGGCTCCCGAGCGTCTGGTTGCCGCTGCGGGGATCGGCGCCGGTGGAGAGCCGGAAGAACGCGTCGATCGCGGGGTTGATCTCCGCCTTGCCGCTCAGCCGGAGGCGGTAGCGGCCGCGGTGGCGATTGTCGCGGTTGCTGTTGGTGACGTCCCGGTCGAACCAGAAGCCCTCGTAGCGCAGGCGCATGTCTCCGGAGAGCTCGATCCGCCCCAGGAGGCCGGCGTGCTCCTCCTCCCACGCCCGGTTGCGGGTGACGAGCTCGGCGTGCTTCTGCTCGTCGATCAGGCCGCGCTCGCGGAGGATGCCGAGGACCTCCTCCACCACGGGAGGGTCCCCCTCGGCCGGCGCGGAGCCCGGCGGGAGGAGGAGCACGGCCAGGGCGATGATCGCGGTTCGTCGTTTCACGGCTTCTCCTTCGCTTTCGGGGAAGCGGTCCGGGGGCTATCCGAAACGTCCCGTGATGTAGGCCTCGGTCTGCGGGTCGCGCGGGCTCACGAAGAGCTCCCCGGTGGGGGCGAACTCGACCAGGCGCCCCAGGTAGAAGAAGCCGGTGAGGTCCGAGACCCGCGCCGCCTGCTGCATGTTGTGCGTCACGATGACGAGGGTGTACGTTTCGCGGAGCTCGCGCATGAGCTCCTCGATGCGCGCCGTGGAGACCGGGTCGAGCGCCGAGCAGGGCTCGTCGAGGAGGATGACCTCCGGCTCGACGGCGATCGCCCGGGCGATGCACAGCCGCTGCTGCTGCCCGCCGGAGAGTCCGAGCGCGCTCTCGTGAAGGCGATCCTTCACCTCGTCCCACAGGGCGGCCCGCCGGAGGCTTCGCTCCACGATGGGCTCGAGCTCGCTCCGCTTGCGGATCCCGTGGATGCGGCAGCCGTAGGCCACGTTCTCGAAGATGGACTTCGGGAAGGGGTTCGAGCGCTGGAAGACCATGCCGATGCGCTTGCGGAGCGCATTGACGTCCATGTCGTGCCCGAGGATGGACTGGCCGTGGAAGAGAACGTCGCCCGTGATCCGGACGCCGTCGATCAGGTCGTTCATCCGGTTGAAGCAGCGGAGCAGGGTCGATTTGCCACAGCCCGAGGGCCCGATCAGGGCCGTGATCTGGCGTTCGGGCACGTCGAGGGTGACTTCGCTCAGCGCCTGGCTCCCGCCGTACCAGAGCGAGAGGTCGCGGGTCGCGAGGATCGGCCTGCCGACCTGCCCGGGACCGGTGGGCTGGGAACCGGGACCGGGAGCCACGCCGCCTCCCGGTGCCTCCACCCTGGCGTGGCGATCCGCCCCAGCGCGGTCCGGCGGACTGGGCGCGGGCGGTGCGATCCGTTCGTGCGGGCTCACCGCGCCCTCCCTCAGAGGTGTGGCGACGCGAAGCGCCGCCGCAGCCGGTTGCGGAGGAGGATGGCCGCGAGGTTGCTCACGAGGACCACGCCGATCAGGAGGAGCGCCGTCGCGTAGACCAGCGGCAGCACCGCCTCCACGTTGGGGCTCTGGAAGCCCACGTCGTAGATGTGAAAGCCGAGGTGCATGAACTTCCGCTCGAGGTGCAGATAGGGATACTCGGTGTCGAGGGGAAGGGCCGGGGCGAGCTTCACCATGCCGACCACCATGAGCGGCGCGACCTCCCCGGCAGCGCGCGACATCGCGAGGATGAGGCCGGTCAGGATGCCCGGCGACGCCCCGGGAAGGATCACGCGCACCAAGGTCTCGAAGCGCGTGGCCCCGAGCGCCCGGGATCCCTGGCGCGCGATCTCCGGTACCGAGTCGAGCCCCTCCTCGGTGGCCACGATCACGACCGGAACGGTGAGCAGGGCGAGCGTCAGGCTGGCCCAGAGGATCCCCCCGGTCCCGAAGGTGGGTGTGGGAAGGGCGTCGGGGAAGAAGAGGCGGTCGATGACACCGCCCACCCCGTAGACGAAGAAGCCGAGTCCGAATACCCCGAAGACGATCGAGGGTACGCCGGCGAGGTTGTGGACCGCGACCCGGATGGCGCGGACGAAGGGCCCACCGCGGGAATACTCGCGGAGGTAGATCGCCGCGAAGACCCCGAAGGGGGTCACGGCGAGGGCCATGATCAGGACCATGAGCACGGTCCCGAAGAGGGCCGGAAAGATCCCCCCCTCGGTGTTCGACTCCCGCGGCTCGTCGAGCAGGAACTCGCGCAGCCGGGAGAGGTACACGCCTGCGCGGGCGACGGGGCCGAGGGCGTTGGGCCTGATCATCCGGACCACGTGGCCGAGGGGGATCTCCCTTTCCCGGCCATCGGCCGTGCGCATGAGCAGTCGCTCGCGCTCGAACCCGGCGCGGAGCGCGTCGAGCCGTCCGGCCAGCTCCCGGTACCGGGCCTGCTGCTCGGCGATCGAGGCGGCGAGGGCCGACTCCCGGCGCTCGCGCTCTTCGGGGGGCAGGGCCCGCCTCGCGAGGGCGCGCCGCTCGAGGCGGAGGCGCTCGAGGGCCCGGTTCACGGCCCCGATCTCTCCGCGTTCGAGCTCCCGGATGCGCTCCCACTGCGCCCGCTTGGCGGGCAGCAGGGCCCGGGCTGCCTCGAAGGCCTCGCGCGGGCCGCGGGCGAGCACCGCGCCGTCGCGTCGCAGCTCGGCCGCGAAGCCGAGAAAGGGGCCCCACTCGAGCCGCTCGAGGAGGGCCGCGTCGCGCGGCCGGCTCCGGTGGACGATCTCGGACTCGTCGATCCACAGGAAGTCGTTCCCGGTGAGGTCGCGGTTGCCGGTTCGCGCGCGGATCCGGTGGTGGCCGGCCCCGGGGAGGCCGGCCGGAATCCGCTCGCGGTCGCGGATCTCGACGAGGAGGCGGCTCCCGTCGCGGAGCTCGAGCAGATCGAGGGGCCGCACCCGAAAGGCGCCGAGGCCCCGGACCGCGAGCAGGGTGATCAGGCCGGCGAGCAGCAGCACCGTGAGGGCGAGGGCGGCGGCCGTGAGCGCGGTCATCGCGCGGTCGCGGGCCTCGGCGCGGGAGGGCCGGGGCGGCACGGCTAGAGCCTCGCGAACCGCTCGCGAAGGCGGTGACGCACCGCCTCGGCAGCGGTGTTGACGACGAAGGTGAAGGCGAAGAGCAGGAGTGCGGTCAGGAAGAGCGTCCGGTAGAGGGTGCTTCCGGCGGGCGCCTCCGGGATCTCCACCGCGATGTTCGCCGACAGCGTGCGGAAGCCGGTGAAGGGATTCCAGTCGAGCAGCGGCGTGTTCCCGGCCGCCATCAGCACGATCATGGTCTCGCCCACGGCCCGGCCCACGGCGATCATCACCGCCGAGAAGATTCCGGGGCTCGCGCTCGGCAGCACGATCCGGGTCACCGTCTGCCAGCGGGTGGCCCCGAGGGCCAGGGAGGCGGCGGCGAGGCTTCGGGGCACGTTGGAAAGGGCGTCTTCGGCGACGGAGAAGAGGATGGGGATCACGGCGAAGCCCATGGCCACCCCCACCACGACGGCGTTGCGCTGCTCGTACGGGATCCCGAGTGCCTTTCGCACGAATCCCGGAAAGCTCCCGCCGAAGAGGAGCTCGCCCGCCGCGGGGGCGAGCGCGACGCTGGCGGCGAGGCTCACGGCCAGGGCCCCGAGGTGCACGGCGAGCTCGCTGCCGGCAGGGAGCGAGGCGGTGAGGCGGCGGGGGAGGGACCCCCAGAGTCGGCCCGCGAGCAGCGCTCCCGCGGGCGCGAGCACCGCGAAGAGCAGCACACCGGGCAGGAGCTCGGCCATGCGTCGCGCCAGCCAGAGGCCCGCGAGGAAGCCGAGGACCACGCTCGGGATGGAGGCCATGAGCTCGACGGCGGGCTTGATCACGCTCCGGAGCCGCTCGTGCAGGAACTGCGAGGCGTAGATGGCGGCCAGCAGGCCCACGGGAACGGCGAGGAGCAGGGAGTAGAAGGTGCCCTTGAGCGTGCCCACGATGAGCGGCACCAGCCCGAGCTTGGGTTCGAAGGCATCGTCCCCGCTGCTCGACTGCCATACGTGGGCCGGGGCGGGATAGCCCTCGTACCACACCCGCCGGAAGAGGGTCCCCAGGGTGGCCTCCGGGTGCCCCGGATCGATGTCGAAGGGGCGGAGGGCCCGTGCGTCGGCGAGCACCGCGCCATCGCCCTTGGGCGCGTAGGCGACGGCGAGGACCTCCTCCCCTCCGGCGGGAAGGCGCGCCCTCCGGCTGCCCGAGGTCCCGTAGTAGAGGGCAGAGCCCCCGTCCTCGCCCACGGCCAGGAAGCTGCGGTCCCGCTCCGAGGGGGCGAGGTGCTCGACCGCGGCGGCGAGCGGCGGAAACTCCCGGATGCGGTGGAGCAGGGCGGTGGCCTCCTCGGAGGGCCTCACCGGAAACCACAGGGAGAGCTCTCCCGAAGCGGTGCCCGCGACGAGCGATCGCTCTCCGAGCAGAAGCAGGAGGGCCGTGACGGGATCGGCGCCCACCCGGTGCAGCTCGGGCTCTCCGATGGGCCGCGCGGTCTCGTCGAATCGCCAGCGCAGCAGGCGCCCCTCCGCGGTGCCGGCGTAGAGCGTGGCACCCCGGTGGTCGAGGGCGAGGGCCCGGACCGATCCGGAAAAGGGCAGGGTGAGCTCGCTGCGCCGCCTGAGCTCCTGGCGCTCACCCGTAAAGGGGTTCTCCTCCACCCGGCGATCGATGCGGAGCAGGCCTCCGGCCGCCGTGGCCGCCACCACGACCGCGGTGCCGTCGGGCTCGAGGCGCGCGGCGAGGGCCAGGACGGGGCCGGTGGGGCCGAGCTCGAAGAGCTCCGGGGCGTCCGCCGCCACCCCGGTCACCCGTTCCCCGTCCTCGAAGCGAACCGGAAAGTGGAGCCGCAGGAGCGCCACGCGTCCCCCCGGCAGCGCCGCCGCGAGCAGATCGTCCCGCGGCTCCGCGAGAGCGGGCCCCGCCACCGGGCCGGGGAGTGCCGCGACCTCGCGCCGGGAGCCCTCGGCGAGGTCCATCGCCACCACCCGCCCGTCTGCGAGCAGGAGCGCCGCATGGGTGCGGTGCTCGTCCACGAGGGCTGCCGCAGGCGGAGGGCCGGAAAGGGGGAGGGCGGGTCGCGGGTCGACCCGGGCCCCGCGCAGGAGGGGGGCCGCCTCCGCGGCGAGGAAGACGAGGATCCCGAGGATCGCCGCGAGCACCGCGAACCCGCCCCCGCGCACGATCGCGGTGGCGGCGCCGTCGGCCAGACGTCGGTGGAGCGCGATCCGGAAGTCCACGCCGGGCACGCTTCCGTCCTCCGAGCTGCTCGGGATGCCGTCCAGGGACCGACCTCAGCGGAGCTTGGCGAGCTCCTGCTCCACCACCCGTGCGGAGAGCGGAAGGTAGCCGTCCTTCACCACCACCTCCTGGCCGTCCCGGGAGAGCACGAAGCGCAGGAAGGCCGCCACCAGCGGGTCCATGGGGCGGCCCGGGGGCCGATTGACGTAGACGTAGAGGAACCGAGCGAGCGGGTAGCGGCCGGCGTACACCTCCTCCGGATCGACGGTTCCGTAGGGCTCGCCGGCGCGACGCGCGAGAGCGAGCGGCTTCACGCCCGAGGTGCGGTACCCGATGCCGCTGTAGCCGATGCCGGCCGGATCCTGGGCGATGCCCTGCACCACCGAGGCGGAGCCGGGCTGCTCCTTCACCTCGTCGCGAAAGTCACCTCCGCAGAGGGCGACCTTCTTGAAATAGCCGTAGGTCCCCGAGGCGGAGTTGCGACCGTAGAGGCTGATGGGCTGATCGCCCAGGGTCCGGACGCCGAGCTCGCTCCAGCGGTCGATGGGCTTCGGATGGCCGCAGCGCCGGGTGCGCGAGAAGATCGCGTCGACCTCCGGAAGGGTGAGCCGTTCCCTGGGATTGTCCCGGTGGACGTAGACCGCGAGCGCGTCCACCGCCACCCGGATCTCCGTGGGCTTGTAGCCGAAGGCCTTCTCGAAGGCGTCGACTTCCGAGGCCTTCATCCGGCGGCTCATGGGGCCGATCTGGGCGGTTCCCGCGATGAGCGCCGGCGGCGCCGTCGAGGATCCCTTCCCCTCCACCTGGATTCGCACGCTCGGGTGGGCGCGCCGGAAGCCCTCGGCCCACAGGGTCATGAGGTTGTTGAGGGTGTCCGAGCCCACCGCGCTCAGGTTGCCGGCGATTCCGGCCGTCGGCTGGTAGGCCGGGACGGCGGGATCGACCTCCGCCGGCCCGGCCGCCGCGGAGACCGGAGCCAGGGCCAGCGCGAACGCGGCGGCCCGGGACCACATCCCCGGGGTGCCCCTTCGGGTCCGGTGTGTCGCGCGTCCTCGGTGCATCGATCTCTCCTTTCGGGGTCCGAAGCCCCTCGCCTGCTCCGGGCAGGGACCTTCCTTCCAGGTCGGGGTCGGCCGGGCGCGGGCTTCGGGCGCGAGCTTCGCCCGGTCGCGTGACGGCGCTGCATCGATTCGGTGACATTTCCGTGGAGATTGCGGTTCGGTCCCTTTCGG
>JALSIO010000819.1 GCA_026989995.1 Myxococcales bacterium | reverse complement strand
CGGGGGCCTCGGCCGGGGGCAGATCGAAGCGGAGCTCCGCGCCCCCGAGGCCCAGCGCGTCGAGGCGCGGCGCGAGCCGGCGGGCCAGCTCGCGGGCCGCGCGGCGACGACCGCGTGAGAGCGCCCGCGCGGCGGCTTCGAGCTCCCGGACCAGCACCTCCCGCGCCTCGTCGAGCTTGGCGAGGCGCTCGTCCGAGCCCGCCAGGCGTTCGAGCTCCGCCGCAGCCCGGTCGCGGTGGGCCCGCATCGCCTCCTCGTCGGGGCCGTATTTGCGGGCCAGCGCATCGAGCCGGGCGAGGCGGTCCTCGAGGTCCGCGAGCCGGCCCGGGTCCCCCTCGGCCGAATCCAGGTAGCGTTCCGCCTCCGCGAGCAGATCGGCCACCTCCGCCTCCGCATCGGCGAGCCGCCCCGCGAGCTCGGCCAGCGATCCGTCGAGACGCGCCATCTCCTCGGCCAGCCGGCGCCCGGCACCGAGGGCGTCCCGCGCACCGGCGCCACCTTCTCCGGCGGGGTCCCCTCCGAGGAGCGCCACGAGGCGGGCGGCCTCCGCCCGCAGACGCTCGGCGTGGACCAGCCGGGCGCGCTCCTCGCGGAGCCGGGCCCGCTCTCCCGGCTCGAGGCGGGCGTCATCGATCTCCCGGACCTGGAAGGCCAGGAACTCCACCTGACGCGCCCGCTCCTCGGCGCTCCGTCCGAGCTCCTCCCGCTCCCGGGCGAGCGCGCGGAGCTCGCCGACGAGCCGGGTCACCTCGGCCCGCCGCGCCTCGAGGCGCCCAAAGGCGTCGAGCAGGGCCGCCTGTCGCTCGGGCCGGCGCAGGGCCTGGGATTCGTGCTGGCTGGCGATCTCGATGCGACCGCTGAAGATCTCGGCGAGCGCGGAGACGGGGACCAGCTCCCCGGCCACCCGCGCCCGGGTACGGCCGGTGCGCGCCACGGTGCGCCGCACGACCAGGCCCTCCGGGTCCCGGGCGAGCCCGCGGCGTACGAGGTCCTGTTCGAGGTCGGGAAGCGCCGCCGTCCGGAAGACGGCCTCCACCACCGCCTCGTCGGCCCCTGCGCGGACCAGCTCGGAGGAGGCCCGTGCGCCGACCAGGAGCCCGAGCGCGCCGAGCAGGATCGACTTCCCGGCGCCGGTCTCCCCGGTCAGCACGTTCAGGCCGGGACCGAACTCGAGCTCGGCCGACTCCACCAGGGCGAGCTGCTCCACCCGGAGCGTCTCGATCACCGGCGCCCCCAGGTGAGCTTCTCGCGGAGGATCTCGAAGGGATCCCGGAACGGCGAGGCGACCAGGCGCACCGGGGCCGCGGCGCGGCGCACCAGGACGCGGTCGCCCTCGCGGAGCGGAAGCCGATCCTGGCCGTCGACGGTGAGCTGCACGTGCTGCCCGGGCGCGAGCACCCGGATCTCGACCACGGCGGCACTCGGCACGACCAGTGGACGGTGGGTGAGCGTATGCGGACAGATGGGGGTCAGGAGCATCGCCTCGAGCCGGGGAGAGAGGATCGGTCCGCCGGCGGAGAGGGAGTAGGCCGTGGATCCCGTCGGCGTGGCGACGATGAGCCCGTCGGCGTGGTAGGTCGTGACCGGCACCCCGTCCGCGAGGGCTTCGAGGTTGATCATCCGGGCCAGGGTCTCGTTCGTGATGACGGCATCGTTGAGCGCGAGGCGCGGCTCGCAGGCGCGACCCCCGCGGAAGGCCTCCACCTCGAGACGCATCCGGGTCTCGATCTCGGCCCGCCCCGCGAGCACGCGGTCGAGGGCCGGGAGGACCTCCTCCCGGGTGACGGCGGTGAGGAAGCCCAGGGTTCCGAGGTTGACGCCGAGGATCGGTACGGGGCGCGGGCCGGCCGCCCGGGCGACGGAGAGCAGCGTGCCGTCCCCGCCGAGCGCCACGACGAGGTCTGCGGAGGCACAGACGGCATCCCGGGATCGCCCCTCCACCCCGGCCGCCTGCGCGGCCTCGTCGTCCGCCACGACCTCGATGCCCCGGTCGCGGAGCCACTTGACGAGCTCGCGGACCAGGTTCCCCGCCTGGGGCTGACCGGACTTGAGGCAGAGCCCGACGCGCCGGATCTCCATCGGAGCCACTCTACCGAAACCGACCGGGTCGCTCCGTGAAGACCCCGCCCCCTACACTCCGGTCATGGACTCCGGTCGTGAGGATGGCTCCCTCGAGCTCTTCGCCCCCCCGCCCGACCCGGGCAGACCCGCGGCGCCCGCCCGCGCCGCCGCCCCCCTCGCGGAGCGGATGCGACCGCGCTCCCTCGACGAGGTGGTCGGCCAGGCGCACCTCGTGGGGCCCGAGGGGCCGCTGCGGGCCCTCTCCCGGGAGGCCCAGCTCCCCTCCCTGATCCTGTGGGGCCCTCCGGGCTCGGGGAAGACGACCCTGGCGCGGCTGCTCGCCAGGGCGGCGGGCGCCCGCCTCGTGGCGCTCTCGGCCGTGACGGCCGGGGTCCGCGAGGTGCGCGAGGTCGTCTCGGAAGCGCTGCGCGCCGCCCGTCGCGGGGAGCGGACGGTGCTCTTCCTGGACGAGATCCACCGCTTCAACCGGGCGCAGCAGGATGCGCTCCTCCCCCACGTCGAAGCCGGCACGGTGACGCTCCTCGGTGCCACCACCGAGAACCCCTCGTTCGAGGTGAACGCCCCGCTGCTCTCCCGGTGCCGGGTGGTTCGACTCCACCGGCTCGAGCCCGCGGACCTCCTCGTGCTGTGCCGCCGCGCCCTCGAGGATCCGGAACGGGGTCTCGGGCGACTCGGCCTCGAGGCGGACGACGCGCTGCTGCGCGCACTCGCGGAGGCGGCGGACGGCGACGCCCGGCGGGCGCTCGGGATCCTGGAGGCCGCCGCGGCGCTCCAGCGCAGCCGCCGGCCCGGGAGCCGCCGCCTCGACCCGGAGCTCCTCGAGGCGGCAGTGGGCAGCCCCGTCCTCCTCCACGACCGCGACCGGGAGGAGCACCACAACCTCGCCTCGGCCTTCATCAAGAGCCTCCGCGCGAGCGATCCCGATGCGGCGCTCTACTACCTCGCGCGGCTTCTCGAAGCCGGGGATGACCCGCTGTTCGCCGCGCGCCGCATGGTGATCTTCGCCTCCGAGGACGTGGGCAACGCCGATCCGGCCGCCCTGCCCCTCGCGCTCGCTGCCTGCCAGGCGGTGGAGCGGATCGGGCTCCCGGAGGGCCGGATCCCCCTCGCCCAGGCGGCCACCTACCTGGCCCTCGCGCCGCGGAGCAAGGCGGCGTACCGGGCGCTCGGCCGCGCCGAGGAGGCGGTCCGCCGCTACGGCAGCCAGCCGGTTCCCCTGCACCTGCGCAATGCGCCCACCGCGCTCATGGGCCGGGAGGGATATGGGGCGGGCTACCGGGACCCGCACGGCGAGCCCGACGCCTTCGTGCCCGACCGGAACCTCCCGGAGGCCATTCCCGAGGAGCCCTGGTACGAGCCGGTGGACCGCGGCGCGGAGGTCGCCCTCGCCCGCCGGCTCGCGGACTTCCGGCGACGTCGGGCGGCGGCCCGCGGCCGCTCGGACGCGCGCTCGACGGATTCCCCCGCCCGGGCCGCAAAGGAGGCCCCGCCCCCCTCGACGCCCGCACAGGGACGCGACTGATCCCCGGCCGCTCGGAGGGGACCCCCGAGGACCCCCAGCGCGCCGGGACGGGCATCGCGCCGGCCGCCCCTGGGGGGCAGCTCGCCGGCGGTCGCGTCCCATCCGGCCCCTCCTCCGCCGCACTCCCGACCACGGGCGACAGTCGCCCGTGGCACGGGATCGCCCCATCCCCGGGCCGCGTCTCGGGGCGGGGCGGCCCTCGATCCCGACTCCTCCGGCCCGAGCCGCTCGAGCTGCTCGCGGAACTCCTCGCACGGATCCCGCGAGGACAGCGGTGGCGTGACCCACACGAAGTCGAAGGGAGGGGAGCCCCCGAAGGCGCGAAGAACCGCCTCCGCCGACGGTCCTTCGCCGGCCTCCTCCGGAACGCCAGCGAAGGCCAGGGAGGCCACCTCGCCCCGAAACCCGAGGCGCTCGAGGTGGACCGGCACGCCCCGGTCCCGTCGGACGTGCCCGGCGCCGGCGATGAGCACCACGCCGGGCGAAGGTGCACGCCCCGCCGCCCGCGCCACGGAGGCCGCGAGCACCGCATCCCGCAGCCACTGCACCGCGACCATGCCCGGCAGGTGCGCCTCGGGCGCATGGCCGCAGTGCACCCGGCGAATCTCCGAGGCGATCGCCGCCCGCACCCGCTCGGGCGGCTCCGGGAGAGCGCCCACGAACTCCCGCGCCGGCTCCGGAAGCGCACCGAGGCCGCCCGCGCGCACCGGCCGGGTCCAGGCCTCGGGCGGGCTGCCGGGAATCACCCGGAGCCCCCGGAACAGGGCGACGGCGAAGAGCGGCCGGTAGAGCTCGAAGGCCGGCCAGCCGCTCCGGTCCCATCCCACCAGCCGCCGCAGGCGCTCGGGCTCCACCGGCCCGCGCGCGCCCAGCGCGGCCAGATCCGCGGCCCGGTCGAGCGAGAGCATCTCGAAGACCACCGCCCCATGACGCCCGCGCGCTGCGAGCGCCTCGAGAACCCGAGCCTGGAGGCGGTGGTGCAGCGGATGATCGTGGCGCTCGCCGAGCAGCACGGCCCGGTGTCGGGCCAGCCGCTCCAGGAGTTCGGCCGGCGCAACCCGCTCGGGGACCCCGGCGCGGGAGAACGCGAAGACGGGTCCCACCTCTCCCTCCGGTTCGGCGGAGGAGAGGCGAGGCGGCCATCCCGGAGCACAGGCGGGGACCGGCGCCGCGCCGGCCAGGACGAGGGCCAGAAGGCCCGCCGCCCGACCCCCCGGCCGACCGCCACGTGCCGAGGCGGGCCGCCCCCCCGGGTCTCCCACGGCTCAGGCGTCCCCAAAACGCGGGGGCCGCTTCTCCAGGAAGGCTCGGACACCCTCACGGAAGTCGGGCGACCGGGCGGCGAGGACCTGGTTGCGGTCCTCCATGGCGATGGCCGCCTCGAGGCTCGGCGCGTCCACCGCGTGCTGGAAGCACTCCTTGGTCAGTCGAAGCGCCAGGGCGGGGTGTCGGAGGATCCGCGCCCCGAGGTCCCGGGCCGCATCGTCGAGCTCCGCGTCCTCCACCACCCGGGACACCAGCCCGAGGGCGAGCGCGCGCTCGGCGTGGATGAAGTCGCCGGTGAACAGGAGCTCCGCAGCCACGGACGCTCCGATCAACCGCGGCAGCAGGTACGAGACCCCGATGTCGCAGGCGGAGAGGCCCAGGCGGATGAACGCGGCGTTCATGCGCATGGAGGTCCCCGCCACCCGCAGGTCGGCGGCCAGGGCGAGCGCCATTCCGCCGCCGCACGCGGATCCGTGGACGGCGGCGATCACCGGCTGTGGTGCCCGCCGCATGAGCAGCGGGATCTCGCTGATCCGGCGCTGGTTTCGGAGCATCGGCGCCACCCGGCCCGCCGCCTCTGCTCCCCACCCCGTCTCCGGTGCGGGGGGACTCTTGAGATCGAGGCCGGCGCAGAACGCGCGCCCGGAGCCCCGCATCACCACCACGCGGGTCTCGCGGTCGTCGGGCAGATGCCGGAAGAAGTGGCGCAGCTCGTCCACCAGGAGGGCGTCGAGGGCATTGAGGGCCTCGGGGCGATTCAGGACGAGCCAGGTGAGGGCCCCTTCCCGGCGGACGTCGAGGGTTCGGTACACGCGGTGTCCTCCGGCGGCTGCGCCCCCTGCTGCCGCGGCGCGGGCGCCGGAGGCGGATCCTAGCCCGCCGGTCGGCCGGGTTCCGGATCGGAGCTCCCCCCCTGGCCGTCCCCGCCCCGCCGGCGGGCGGCCACCCGCGCCGCCAGGAAGGCCAGCAGCTCCTCCCGGTCCCGGAAACGAATCCGCGTCGAGGAGCGGACGTGCTCCACATGCCCGTGCAGCCGACCCTCCTTTCCGCCATCGGGGTCGGCCTCGAGGAAAAGGACGAAGGCCTCGCTCCGCTCGTCGGACATGGCGGCATGGTCTCCGATCTCCGTTACCCGGCCGTTACCCGGGGAGCCGGACGAGGACCACGGCCCCGGAAGAGAGGAGATCCCCTTGAATTCCAGGAAGTTGAGCTCCTACCCGGAGGTGCTGCCCGAAGCCGGACCCGCGTCCCGGCCGGGCCGGCCGGCCTCCAGCAGGGCCCGGAGGGCCGGGTCGGGCTCCACCCCGAGTTCCGACCGGAGGTGGTGCTCGTGTTCCTCGATGGCGCGGCGGGCCGCTGCCCGGTCGTCGCGGGCGAGCCGCACCGCCACGAGGAGGCGACAGGCCGGCTCGGACCCCGGGTCCATCTCCCGCGCCCGCTCCGCGAGGGCTTCGGCCCGCGTGAGATCCCCGGCCTCCACCAGCAGGGGACCGAGCCGCGTGGCCAGCTCTTCGAAGCGATCCCCGAGGTGGCGCCGCGTGGGGAGGAGCCACGGTTCGTCGGGCAGCTCGGGCAGAAGGCCCCCCCGGAAGAGATCCGCCGCCGCCAGGCCATGCCGGCGGGCCGCCGCCTCGTCGCCCTCCGCCAGCCCGCGCCGGAACCGCTCGAACGCCGACTCGAAGAGCGCGGCGTCCCAGATCAGCGACTCGCCCCGCACGAGTTCGAGGCGGTCGCCGGACGTCACCAGGTGACGCCGCCGCGCTCCCGCCACCCGCCCCGGTTCGAGCAGATCGCTCAAGCGGCTGATGGCCACCCGCAGCCGGTTGCGCGCAACCGCCGGCTCCGCGTCCGGCCAGAGATCCTCTGCCAACCGCTCCCGGGAGAGCCCCCGGGGCCCGGCCACCAGGAGCCGGGCCAGCAGGCGCAACGGGGTCGCGGTCGCGCGGGCCGCCCTCTTCGGACCTTCGGTTCGCTCGAGCGCGAAGCCGCCCAGGGTGCGCAGGACGATCCCCTCTTCCCGCCCCGCCCCCCACGAGCGGGCGACCTCCTCGGCCGCCGCCCGGACCGCCCGACTGCGGTCACTCCGGGCGACTTCCACCAGCCGGGCACGCAGGGTGGGCGGCGCGAGGCTCCGAGCCGCCAGCCAGACCCCGGCGAGCCGCACGGCCGCGCGGGAATGTGCCACGAGAGCCTCCGCCGCGGCGGCGGGCTTCTCCGCCCCCAGCGCGGCGAGCCGCGGAAGCAGCTGGCGGACATCGGTCCCCGCCTCGGCGGCCAGCACCACGGTGGGGACGGCCACCTCGCGCAGGATGGCGAGGTCGGCCACCCGGGTGCCGACGTCGAGGGCCAGGGACCACCCGCGTCGGGCCAGCTCCCGCGCTTCGCCGAGCCGCCCGGCGAGACGCGCGAGATCCGCCTCGAGGAGCAGCGCGACGTGCTGCACCAGGGGGAGATCCCGCGGCATCGAGCGCTGCGCGTGCGCGCGGAGGAGCGCCATCGCCTCCTCCGGTTCGCCGCTGGCCCCGAGCACCCAGGCGGCGTAGCGCTGCCACCAGGGAAACAGCTCGTCGCCTGCGGCGAAGCACCGCTGGTAGGCC
>JALSIO010000818.1 GCA_026989995.1 Myxococcales bacterium | reverse complement strand
CCGAAGCCTGAAGGGACGGCTTGCCCATGGCCGGACACATCCGCGTGCTCATCGTCGACGACTCCGCGCTGATGCGCCGCAAGATCCGCGAGATCCTCGAGTCGGACCCCCGCATCGAGGTGGTGGCGGCCGCCCGCAACGGGCAGGACGCGGTCGAGCTCGTCCACCAGCACCAGCCGGACGTGGTCACCCTCGACATCAACATGCCCGTGATGGACGGGGTCACGGCCCTCCAGATCATCATGGCGGAATCGCCGCGCCCCGTCGTGATGCTGAGCTCGCTGACCCAGAAGGGTGCGCTCACGACCCTCGAGTGCCTCGAGCTCGGCGCCGTGGATTTCGTCGGCAAGCCCTCGGGAACCATCTCGGTGGACCTCGAGGTCCAGGCCCGGGAGATCGTCGACAAGGTGGTCGGTGCGGCCCGTTCCCGCCCCCGACCGCGGGTGGGCTCGGCGCCCCCGACCGCCGGCCCGGAGCCCCCGCGCCCGCGCACCCGGAGGCGGCGCCCGCCCGCGCGGATGACGGCGGGGGCCGGGGGCAGCGCCCGGCCGGCCCGGACCCTCGTCGCGATCGGGTGCTCCACCGGTGGCCCGAAGACCATCATGGAGATCGTTCCCCGCCTGCCCGCCGAGCTCCCGGCAGCCGTCGCCATCGTGCAGCACATGCCCGAATCGTTTACCGCCTCCTTCGCCAGCCGGATCGACGGCGAGAGCGCCCTTTCGGTCAAGGAGGCGGAGAGCGGTGAAGTGCTCCTCGAGGGCCACGGCTACGTCGCCCGGGGTGGCAGCCACCTGGTGTTCGGACGGCGCGCGATGGGAACCGGCTTCCTCGCCCGCTACACGGCAGAGCCTTCGGACGCGCTCCACATCCCCTCGGTGGATGTCATGTTCGACTCGGCGGCCGACACCTTCGGGGACCGCGTGGTCGGCGTCCTGCTCACCGGGATGGGGGCGGACGGGGCGGACGGGATGGTGAAGATCCGCAGGCTCGGCGGGCGCACCATCGCCGAGGACGAGAGCACCTGCGTGGTCTTCGGCATGCCGGCGCGGGCCATCGAGCGCGGAGGCGCCGAGAAGGTCCTTCCCTGCCACGCCATCGCAGACGCCGTGGTGGAGATCCTCGAGGGGGAGGGAAGCGGGTGACCGGGCTCGATCCGGAGGTCTTCGAAGCGATCCGCGACCTCGTCTACCGCCGCACCGGGATCGCCTTCGACGACCGGAAGCGCGCGTTCGTGGCCAGCCGCGTCGCGCGTCGACTCGCCGAGCTCGACCTCGAAGGCCCGGTCGAATACCTGCGCCACCTGCGCTACGCCGACCCCGAGGGGTCGGAATTCCAGACCCTCGTCGAGCTGCTCACCACCAACGAGACCTACTTCTTCCGCGAATACGACCAGCTCGCGCTCTTCGCCAACCACCTCCTTCCGGAGCTCGCCGACCGCAAGCGCGAGGCCGGAGACCGGCGGCTCCGCCTCTGGAGCGCCGCCTGCTCCACCGGCGATGAAGCCTACACCCTCGCCATCATCCTGCGGGCCTGCCTCGACGACTTCGAGGACTGGCGCGTCGAGGTCCTGGGCACCGACATCGACCGCCGGGTTCTCTCGACGGCCCGCCGGGCGACCTACGGGCGCAGAGCCGTCAAGGACGTCCCCCAGCCCTACCTGGAGGCGTATTTCGACCGCGTCGACGGCGGTTTCCGGGTGCGGGACGAGATCCGGAGTCTGGTCCGGTTCGAGCAGCTCAACCTCCTCGACGATCCGGCCATGGAGCGCATCCGCGGGATGGACACGACCTTCTGCCGCAATGTGCTCATCTACTTCGACGACGCGGCCCGCCGGCGGGTGCTCTCCCACTTCTACGACGCGCTCCATCCCGGCGGGTATCTCTTCCTGGGGCACTCCGAATCCGTGGCCCGGATCTCCGACGCCTTCGAAATGCAGCGTGTCGAGGGAGAGATCGCCTACCGGAAGCCCCTCGAGAAGGAGGAGGGGGTTCCCGCTCACCGGAGGAGGGCAGCCCGATGACGGAGCCGATCGGCCGATGGCTGAAGGCGCTGGATTCGGTCGACCCCGAGCAGCGGCGACGTGCCGCCGAGGCGCTCGGCGCCCGGGGGGACCCGGCCGCGATCGAGCCGCTGGCGGAGCGGCTGGCGGATCCCGACTCGCCCGTCCGGGAGGCCGTGGTCGCCGCCCTCGGGTGGCTGGCCACCACCCACCCCACCGAGGTGGCGCAGTCGGTGGTTCCAAGGATCGCGACCGCGTCGCCGGCGACGCGGTCGGCGGCCACGCAAGTCCTGGCCTCGGTGGGCCCTCCCGCAGAAGCGCCGGCGCGGGAGCTTCTGGGCGACGCCGGTCCGACCCTGCGGCGCATCGGCGCGGAGCTCCTCGGGCGCGTCGGCACCGCGGCCTCGGCCCCCGAGCTCCAGCAGCGCCTGGCCGACCCGGATCCCCAGGTGGCGATGGCCGCCGCCGAGTCCCTCCAGCGCGTCGGTCACCTGAAGGTGGATGCGCGGCTCCGCTCGCTGCTCGACGGCTCCGCCTGGCAGCGCGCCGCAGCCTGCACGGCCCTGTCCGGAGCCGGCCCCGCGGTGTGCCGTCACGTCGCCCGCGCCCTGCGGGACCCGGAGCCCCTGGTGCGCCTGGCGGCCACCGAGGCCGCCGCGCGGATCGGCGCCCCGGATCTGCTGCCGGAGCTCTTGCCAATCCTGGAATCGCCCAGCAGCCGGGCGCGGGCAGCCGCCCTCCGCGCCATCGCAGCCATCGTCGAGCGCGGCGGCGGCGCGGCCCTGTCGGCGTTTCGGCCGCTGGCCCGCCCGGAGCCGCTGGTGGAGCTCCTGGCCCACCCGGAGGCCGAGGTCCGGCTGCTCGCGGCCGAGCTGCTCGGATCCCTCGGTGACGCCGCCGCGGTGCCCGCCCTGGCCTCGATCCTGACCGATGACCGCCACCGCGACGACCCCGAGCTCCGGCGCCACGCCCTCTGGGCGCTCGAGGCGATCGCTCCCCGGGACCTCGCGCCGCTCGTCGAGCTCGCCCTCGACCGCGGGCGTTCGGTCGAGGGACGCTGCGAGATCGCCGACCTCCTGGGCCGGCTGGGAGGCTCCCGCGCCTTCGAGACCCTGGCCGAGCTCGCCCACGAACCGGAGCCGCTGCTCCGGCGCGTGGCGATCCGCCAGCTCGCCTCCGCCCCCCCGGAAGCCGCGCTGCCCCGCCTGATCGAGGCGCTGGAGGATGCGGACGGCGAGGTGCGGCTCCACGCCGCCCGCGGGCTCGAACGCCTGCTCCGGCGCGGTGCGGCGCTCGCCGAGGGCCCCGCCCGCGACACCATCGAATGCCTCCGGAGCTGGCGGGGCGGATCCGAGGTGGTGGAGGTCGCGAGCCGCATCCTGGCGGCCCTCGACCACCCCGACGCCCTCGCCGCCCTCCTGGCCTGGGCCGGCGACGACTGCCCGACGCGCCGGGCCGGCGCCCTTCGCGCGCTTGCCGGAACCGGGGACGGTCGGCAGGCCACCCGGGCCCTGCTGCAGGGCCTGTCGGACCCGGAAGCCCCCGTCCGTGCCGCCGCCATCCACGCCTTCGCCGCCCGGACCGACGCGCTCCCGGTTCCGCCCGGACTGCACCGCTGCCTGAAGGATCCCGTCGCGGAGGTCCGCCGCGCCGCCGCCCAGGCGCTGGCCCGGGCCGGCGACGAGCCTTCCCGGGCCGCACTCGTGGCCGCGCTGAAGGACGAGCCCGACCAGCGGGTGCGCGCCGCGGTGGCCCGATCCCTGGCCCGCAGCGCGGGCGCCAGCGCCCTGCCCCATCTCGTCGCCGCCGCCGAGGATCCCTCCGCCGGACCAATGGTGCAGCTCGCCGTTCTCGAATCCTTCGCGGCCCTGGGGGATTCCCGGGCCCTGCCGGTGGCCAGCGCCCTCCTGTCCCACCCGGAACCGGAGGTCCGGGAGACGGCGCTCCGCACGGTGATGGCGCTGCAGGTCGACGCTGCGCGGGACGAGGAGGTCCCCGCCCGGGAGGACCGACCATGAGCGCCCGCGTGCTGGTCGTGCACGATTCCGAAGTCCAGCGGGACCTCCTCGCGGTGCTCCTGGAGCACGCCGGATTCCAGGTGGCCGCGGCCGGCCACGGGGGCGAGGCCCTGGAACGCCTGCTCGACCACCCCGCCGACCTCGTGATCACCGACCTGGACATGCCGGTGGTGGATGGATGGGAGCTGGCCCGTCGTCTTCGCGCCCTCGCGGGTTGCGGTGGGATCCCCGTGATCATCCTCGGACGGCAGGAAGAGACGGGTGCGTCGGCCGCACCGGACCCCTCCACCTTCTTCCTGCCGATGCCGGCCGATCCCCGGGTGCTCGTGCAGCACGCGCGCCGAGCCCTGGCCCCACGGGGTGGGAGGGGTCCGATTCGGGAGGAAAGTCCGTGAGCATGGAACACGAGCTCGGCGCCGCCGATCCGGAGTTGGTGGCGGCCTTCGTCGAGGAGGCCCAGGAGCACCTCCAGGAACTGTCGCAGGGGCTGGCGGAGCTCGAAGCCGGCTCCGACGACGAGGATCTCATCCACGCGCTCTTCCGCGGCATCCACACCGTCAAGGGCTGCGCCCGGACCCTCGGATACGACGCCATCGGCGCCCTCGCCCACAGCGCGGAGGGCGTCCTCGATGCGCTGCGTTCGGGACAGATGAGGCCCGAACGGGAGGTGCTCCGGGCCCTCCATGCGGCCTCGGACCACCTCGCCGACATGGTCGAAGGGCTCCAGCGCCCGGATTCCGACGACGACGACCCGCGTGCCCGCGAACTGGCGGAGCACCTCCAGCGCCTGCTGGCCCGCGTACCGGACCACCCCCCCGAGCGGTCGGCGGCTCCCGCCATCGACGACGCGCGGGTCGCGGCGCCGGACCCGGCACCGGAGGCGGCCGCGCCGCCCGACGCACCGGGAGCCGGGGACCCGTTGGCGGACTGGCCGGAACCGGGGCGCGCGAGCTCGCCGGAACTCGTCGAGGAGTTCTCGGAGGAAGCCGCCGACCAGCTCCAGGCGCTGGCCGAGGCCCTGGACGACCTGCGACCCGGCGAGGCCCCCGGCGAGGCCCTCGAGTCGGCGTTTCGAGCGGTCCACAGCCTGAAGGGCAACGCGGACTACGTGGGACTCGCCCAGATCCGCGCCCTCGCACACCACTTCGAGGACCTGCTGGACCGCCTGCGGGACGGCGAGATCGCACTCGACCGCGGGGTGCTCGACCTGCTCCTCGAGAGCTCGGATGCGCTGCGCGAGATGGTCGGAAGCCTCACGTCGGAGGGGGAGGTCGACCGCGATCGGACGCCCCTCATGCGACGCCTGGTCGCCGCGCAGAGCGGGTCCGGGACGCCGGCCGCGGGCGGAGCTCCGACCGCACCCCCGCCTCCCGCCTCCCCACCGCCGGAGAGGGAGGGTGGGGACGGGCCGCCTCCTGGCACCCGCCCCCGCGGGACGGGGAGCCGCACCATGCGGGTGGACCAGGCCAAGCTCGACCGCTGCCTGAATCTCGCCGGGGAGCTGGTGATCGCGCGCAACGGGCTGCTGCACGCCCTCCGGGAACTGCAGACCGGTGGCGGCCAGATCCGCCAGCTCAAGGAGGTCGTCGATCGCGTCAACCGGATCACCGCGGACATCCAGGACAACGCCATGTCGATGCGGATGGTTCCCCTCCAGACCGTCTTCCAGAGGTTCCCGCGCCTGGTGCGGGACCTCTCGCGTACGCTCGACAAGGAGATCCAGCTGCAGATGACCGGGGGGGAGGCGGAGGTCGACAAGCAGGTGGCCGAGGCCCTCGGAGATCCCCTGGTGCACCTGGTCCGAAACGCTGCGGACCACGGACTCGAACCGCCGGAGGAGCGGCGCCGCGTCGGAAAATCCGAACGGGGAACCCTCCATCTCCGGGCAGGGCGCGAGGGAAACTCGGTGGTCATCGAGGTCGAGGACGACGGCCGCGGAATCGACGTCGACCGGGTCGTGGCCAAGGCCCTCGAACGCGGAGCCATCGACGCGGAGGCAGCCCGGCGCCTTTCCCCCTCCGAGGCCCTGGAGCTCGTCTTCTCGCCGGGCCTCAGCACCGCCCGGGAGGTCAGCGAGATCTCGGGCCGCGGGGTGGGGATGGACGTGGTGCGCAACAACATCGCCCAGCTCGGGGGTTCCATCAGCGTCAGCTCGGAACCGGGCCAGGGCACCCGCTTCCGCATCCAGCTGCCCCTGACGCTCGCGGTCACGACCGTGGTGGTGGTCGCCTGCGGGAGCGAACGGTACGCGATTCCCATGGATGCCGTCAGCGAGACGGTCAAGGTCGAACCCGCGGAGGTGCGAAGCATCCACGGGCGCCGCGCCATCTGCCTGCGCGGCGAGGTGGTGGCAATCTACCGCCTGGCCGAGCTCCTGGAGGGGCGGGAGGCCGACGGTACCCCCGACGCCGGGATCCCGGAAACCGATTCGACGGGCCGCGTCCCGGTGCTGATCGCTTCGGTGGGGGATCTCCGGTTCGGGCTGGTGGTCGACGCCTTCCTCGGCCAGCAGGAGATCGTCGTCAAGCCCCTGGCGGGCATCCTCGGGCACCTCCCGGGGCTCGGGGGGGTCACCATCATGGGAGACGGCACCCTCGTGCTGGTGCTCGATCCAGCCCGCCTCCCGGAGATCCTCGCCGGTTCGCGTCCGGTCCGCCCCGATGGACCCGCGTTCCGGGACGCGGCCTGAGCCTCCACCCGCGCCGGGCGCCGGGCGGGCCGGAGCGATCGGCGGGCGCGGTCCGCCGGCGTGTGGGCGGGGACGCCGCCCCGGCTCGCCTGCCGGAATCCCGGCGCCGACCCGACCGGGCCGACGCGGTCAGGCGAGCGCACCGCCGCAGCTCGACCCCGCGCCCACCGTGCAGCCGAAGCAGTACGGGTCGGTGTTGCTGGGACGGCCCTCGAGGGCTGCCAGGCCGTCGAGGTCGAAGACGGTGCGCTCCGGTCCGGAAAGCCGGATCCGGAGCGCCTGGTTGAAGTCGCAATCGAAAAGACGCCCGGCGTGGTCCACCGACAGCAGACTCCGGCACATCCGTTCCGGCACCGTCTTCGGGTTGAAGTGGTTCACCAGCAGCCTCGGGCAGCGCTCCCAGGATCCGGTCCGCCGGAGCGCCCGCGCGAAGCGGCGGATCGGCATGGTGGCGCAGGTGAGCAGGCGGTGGAACTCGATGCCGAAGAGCTGGCGGAGCTCAAGAGCTGGCGGAGCTCCTCGCGGTAGCAGGCCTCCAACGCCGCCTGGGGCGGAGGCGGGGCGGGCCCCTGGCGGTCGTAGACGAGCTTCATCCGGTCCGGAACCGGACGGTCGCCAACGAGGTCGGAAATCGCCCCCCCGGGCCGCAGCACCCGGAAGATCTCCCGCGCCAGCTGCTCCTTGTCCCGCTCCCGGACCAGGTCGACACCGCAGTCGGACGGCACCCGGTCGACGCTGCCCGGCGGCACCAGCGACCTCGGGCCAGGAGG
>JALSIO010000817.1 GCA_026989995.1 Myxococcales bacterium | reverse complement strand
GCGCTCTTCGGGCCGCCGGTGCGGCGCCCGGTGCTGCCGCGCCCGGGCCTCCGCCGGGCGATCGAGACGCTCTTCGAGGTCTCGGAGCGCGAGACGGGGATCCGCCTCGACGTGGCGGCGGCGCTCCGGGGCGGCGGGGGCCGCGCATGAGCGACCGGTCGGAGGGTGCCGGCGGGCATGCGGGTCCCGCGCCGGGGCGGCCCGCCGACGCGGACCGCGCCGGGGAGGAGCCCCTCCTCCACGCCGTGGACGTGGACGGCGTGCGGATCGCCTGCCACGAATGGCGGCCGGAGTGCCGGGGTGCGGGGCCGTCGGTGCTGCTCGCCCACGCCACCGGCTTCCACGCGCGGGTGTGGGACCCGGTGCTGCGGCGGCTTCCGGGTCGTCACGTGGTCGCTGTCGATTCCCGCGGCCACGGCCGCAGCGACAAGCCCCCGATCACGCACTGGCGTGTCTTCGGCGAGGATCTGGCCGCGGTGGCGGATGCCTTCGACCTGCGCGGTGCCGTCGGGGTGGGGCACTCGATGGGCGGCCACGCCCTGGTCGACGCCGCCGCGGCGCGGCCGGGGCGCTTCGCCCGCCTGATCCTCCTCGACCCGGTGATCGTCGCCCCGGAGGTGTACGGCGGCGGCTGGACCCTCACCGGGGTGGGCGTGCACCCCACGGCGAAGCGTCGGCGCCACTTCGACTCGCCGGAAGCGATGATCGAGCGCTTCCGCGACCGGCCTCCCTACGCCGCCTTCCACCCGGAGGCGCTGCGCGCCTACTGCGAGCACGGCCTCCTGCCCCGGGCCGACGGCGAGGGGTTCGAGCTCGCCTGCCCGCCGGAGACGGAGGCCTCCGTCTACATGACGAGCCGCACGAACGCCGACGTCTACCGGAGCCTCCGCGCCCTCGAGATGCCGGTGCTCGTGGTGCGCGCCAAGGAGCCCCCGCCCGAGCGCGACCTGATGGACTTCTCGTCCTCGCCCACCTGGCCCGGGCTCGTCCGCGAGCTCCGGCACGGGCGGGAGCTCTTCCTGCCCGATCGCTCCCACTTCATCCCCATGGAGTCCCCGGACGAGGTCGCCACCTGGATCGAAGCCGAGCTCCGCGCCGCGGAAGCCTGAGCGCCTGGAGCGACGTCCTTCGCGCACTCGCTCTCGGAGGAGCACGGCCGCGGCAGGAAACCACCCGGCTCTGCCGGAGGCTCCAGCCCTCCCGAGGCATGGAGTCTCCGGAGGAACCGGGGTGGTTCACCGGCCTCGCGACCGGGGTGCCGTCGGGGTCGGCGAACCGGAGGGCGGGCTCCCGCCAGGGGGGATGGCCTCCGGGGCTCTCAGGCGTCGGGTCGCAGGCGGTAGCGGATGGGGAGGCGCTTCAGGCCCACCACGAAGTTGGAGCGGATCCAGGCCGGCTCGCCGGCGGGCTCCACCCACTCGAGGCGGCGGGAGAGCTCCCGCCAGAGCGCCCGCTGGGAGCGGCGGGCCAGGTGGGCGCCGAGGCAGAAGTGCTCGCCGATGCCGAATCCCACGTGCGGGTTGGGCCTGCGGTCGATCCGGAAGGCGAAGGGATCCTCGAAGACGCGCTCGTCCCGGTTGGCGGAGGCGTAGAAGAGGATCAGGTTCTCGCCGGCGGGAATGCGGGTGCCGGCGATCTCGGTCTCGGCGGCGGTGGTGCGCTTCATGTAGTTCACGGGGGAGACCATCCGCACGATCTCCTCCACGGCGCCGTTCACCCGCTCCGGGTTCCGCTGGAGCTTCGCGAACTCGGACGGGTGGTCGAGGAAGAGGTGCATGCCGCCGGCGAGGGCGTTCTTGGTGGTGTCGTGCCCGGCGGTGAAGACGATGAGGTAGTAACCCACCGTCTCCATGGGCGGCATGGGGGCGCCGTCGATCTTCGCACAGGCGAGCAGGGTGGCGAGGTCGTCCCGGGGGCGGGTCCGGCGGTCCTCGATGATCCGCGTGAAGAGCTGGTAGAGCTCGAGGCCCAGCTCCATCAGCGCCTGGCGGCGGTCGGCGGCGGGGCGCTGGAGGTCGGGGTCGTCGGCGGCGAAGAGCTGGTTGGTGAGCCGAAGCACCGTCGGTTCCAGCTCGCGTTCGATTCCGAGGATGGTGGAGAGGATCCGCAGGGGATGGGGGACGGCGATCTCCTGCACGAAGTCGCAGGTGCCCTCGCGCCCCTCGGCGCGTGCGCGCAGGCCGTCGACGAGCTCCCGGGCGCTCGCCTCGACGGCTTCGTCCACCCGGGCGAGGGCCCGCGGCGTGAACCAGGGGCTGGCCACCTTGCGGTAGACCCGGTGCTCCGGGGGGTCCATCTCGATGATGGTGCGCATGGCCGCGAGCCCCTCGCCGCTCCGGCGGAAGGCGATGTCCTCCTCCCGCAGCAGCACGATCCCCGGGGCGTTCCTGTAGAGCTGGGGGCGCTTCGAGATGGAGCAGATCTCGGCGTGGCGGGTGATGGGCCAGAAGGGTTCGTAGCCGGTGGGCTCGAAGCGCGGGATCTCCGGGAGTCGTCGGAGGGCGCTCCACGCCTCGTGGGGGGGGCCGCCCCGCTCGTAGACGGCCGGATCGATGAGCTCGAGCCCCGTTCGGGGCAGGGCGTGAAGCGCCGTCTCCGCCGTGGCCATCGTACCTCCTCGCCGGGCGGACCGCGGCGGCTTCCGCGAGGGAACTCCCTCGGCGTTCGTCCACCCGCGGCGGGTCCGCCCGCCATCGCCCGGTACCCGGCGCGCACCCCCGTGCGCCGCTTCGGCCGCGGCCGGGAGGAGCCCGGCGCCACTCGCGCTCGCCCCCGAACGAGGAGGACGGCTCCCCCCCGCGCCGCCGGCCCGGCCGGGGGAGAAGCTCGCACAACCCGGCCCGCCTGCCGAGCCCCGGCGCCCGGTGGGTCCGCTTCTCGCCGTGCCCCCGCCCGGGAAGCCCGGGCCGACCGCCCGTCCCGCCGGGGAGCCCGCGGGCCCGGCGGCAGTGCCCCCGGCCTCCCGGATGCAACGGGCGGCGGTTCGCGGTCACTCAAGGGACCGGGGCCCCGGGAACCCGCCGGAACGGCTCCGGCGCCCGGCAGATGGGCGGGCTGCCGGCCCGCTTCCGGGCACCTGCACCCCCACCGGAGCCCGGAGGGCCCATGGACCGAGGCCGCGTTGTTCCCGTGTTCTCTTCCTCCTCGCGCCGCCCCCGCCCCCCGCGCGCGGGCCTCGCCGCCGCGGCCCTGCTCGGCGCGGCGCTCGCTTCGGTCGGGCCCGTCCCCGGGGCCGCGGCGCTCCAGCTCGACCTCGTGGGGGAGGTCCGCGCCGTCGAGGCGCGCGCCTTCCTGGAATCCGCGCCCCTTTCCGGGGCGGACGCGGCCTCGGAGGAGGCGGAGCCGGGGCTCCCCTTCCAGGCGGAGGTCGGGGCCGAGGTCCCGCCCGGGGAAGCCGCGCTGGCCGTCGCCTCGGGCTTCCAGGCCTCGGAGGTCGGGGCGGTCGGTTTCGCGGCCGAGGGGAGCGCGTCGGCGGGGTTCGGAGAGCCGCCCTCCCGGACGACGGGCGCCCAGGCGATCGGCGACTCGCTCTTCGAGGTGGTGTTCCGCGCGCGGGGCTCGGGCAGTCTCCGGCTGCACGGCCTCGTGGACGCACTGGGCGATCCGGCCGCCGACGCCGCGGCTGCGGTCGAGCTCCGCACCGCGGACGACGTCGTTCTCGCGGCCTTCGTCTCGGGCCTCGGCCCCTCGGGTCCCGCCGGCGCGGTGCCCTTCGATCTGGAGGTGCCCGTCCTGGACGGCGCGGTCTACCGGCTGCTGGCGGTGGCGACGGCGCTCGTCCCCTTCGACCCGCGGGCGCCGCTCTCCCCGGCCGCGGCAGACGCCCGCTTCGAGCTCCGCGTGGTGCCCGAGCCCGGCTCGCTCGCGCTGCTCGGGCTCGGGTTGGTCCTCCTCGCGGTCGGGCTCCGCCGGTGGCGTCCGGCGGGCGCCGGTTCGGCTCCGGTGCCCTTCGCCCGCCGGCGGCCCGGCGCGTCGCCGGACGGTGTGTCGCGCCCTTCCCGGCGGCGCGGGCCGGGCGCGGCGCCTCGTCCCTCCTCCCTCGCGGGCGCTAGGCGGGCCCTGCTCCCGCTTCTCGGGCTCTGCGGCCTTCTCCTCGCGCCGACCTGCGATCGGGGCGAGTCGGGCGCGGGCCGGGGGGACGCGGGGGTGGAGCGTCCGCAGCCGGAGAGGGCGCTTTGCGCGTGGGCCCGGGAGCGCGCGGGGCGGGTGTGCTGCACCCTCGACGGCGAGTCGGGCCCGGTCGTCGTCCCGCTTCCGGTGGTGGAGCAGGTCGAGGTCCCGGCGTGCGCGGAAGGGGAGGCGCCCGCGGTGCTCGACTGCGTGCGCGGGCCCCAGGGCGCCACCCTCGAGCAGCGCGAGCTCCTCTCGGAGGAGGAGGTCGAGGTCGAGCTCGACCCGCCCGGCTCGCGCCTGCGGGATCGCTACGGGCGCCAGCCGGATCCGGAGCTCGCCTGCGCCCGCGCCATCGAGGAGGTGCAGCTTCGCTGCGGCCTTCCCGATCCCCCGGAGTTCGGCGAGCTCGAGATCGCCCTGCCGGCCTGCTCCGAGGTGGTCGCCGCGCCCACGGGGCTCCCCTTCTGCGAGGATCTGGAGGCCATCCGCGACGCCGTCGGCTGCACCCTCCTGGAGGAGGACGAGGACGGGCCGACCTGGCCGGCGGAGGTGGCCGGGCGCGCCGAGGAGGCACTGCCCGACGACGCCTTCGACCTCGATCCGCTCGCCGTCCCCCCGCCGGTCCTCCCCGCCGGCGGGGCCGCCGACGCCACGCCCGATCCCCTTCCGGTGCCCGAGCTGCTCGGCGGCGACCCGGAGGTCTGGAATGCCCCGGCGGAGGCCCTGCGCATCGAGATCCCGGGGACCTTCCTGCGCGTGCTGGCGCGTCCGGGTCTCGCGGAGCTCCTCGCCGGCCTCGAGGCGAAGCTCGCGGAGACGGCGCCGGACGCGGTGGACTGCGACACCGAGGCGCTGCGCTGCCGGATCAACCCGCTCCGCGCCATCCGCCTGCCGGATCTGCTGGACGGGATCCTCCGGAACGAGGTCGGCGGCGTGCAGGTGGACTTCGAGGCGGCGGACCTCGGCGCCGGCGGGGTCGAGGACGGCTACCGCCTCGAGAAGCTGCGGCTCACGGTGCCGGTCGACCGCGGCGGGCTCGAGGGCGAGATCGTGGTGCGCTGGAATGGCGCCCTGCGCTTCGTCCCGGAATCGCTCGCCTCGGTGGACCTCGGCACCGCCACGCACCTCGCGTGGGTGCCCCTGCACCGGCCGGAGGGGGAGGGCGGCCCCGTTCCGCTGTCCCCCGTCGACCGCGATCGCTCGTGGCTCGACCGCGGGCTCGCCCTCCGAATGAGCAACGCGGACTGCCAGGCCCTCGAGCGCCAGATCGTCGAAATCGAAGCCTCGGAGATCTCGCTCGCGAGCCTCTTCGACGACGAGGACCTCGACGACGAGGTGCGCCGCTCCTCCCGGCCGGTGTTCCGGGAGGCGGAGGCGGGCGAGGTTCCCAACCTGGCCGGCCGGACCTACACCTACTTCAAGCCCTACGACTGCATCTGCGGGGGGAGCGACCCGCTCGGCCGCGACAGCCTCTGCTTCGTCGATCCCTGGCCCTTCCGCGACAGCCCCCTCGGCGGCGCTTTCGCCTTCGACGTGGAGGACGTGTCGCTGGCGACCCTCGACGGCCGGCCCGACGCCTACGAATCCCTCGAGGCCACCCTCGCCGAGCGCGGCTGGGAGGCCACCGAGGTCTACTGCGAGGAGCCCGAGAACGCGGTCTACGTCCCGGACCCGAACCTCCCCCTCGCCGAGCGGATTCCGGCGGCGGCCTTCCTGGGATTCCCCTACGACGAGGACACCTTCGACGCGGTCGTCTGCCAGGGCCGCTCGGTGGAGCGGGTGGTGCTCGAGCGGGTGCCCCTGCTCACGCCCGGCGGCCAGGTCGTCGTGAAGGAGGACCGCGTCTCCTCGGCGGCGGGCTTCGCCCTCGCCACCCGGGTGGGGCTGGGCGGCTACCGCGTGCGGCTCTCGAACTCCACCTTCGAGGTGGATTTCGATTTCGTGGGGCAGATCGTCCGCCGGGTGGAGGAGCGGATCGCCAAGATCAAATGGCTCCCGGGATTCCTGAAGAAGCTGATCAAGTGGATCGTGCGGGTCTTCCTGGAGCTGATCCGGCTCACCCTGAACGCCCTGGCCTCCACGCTGCTGACCCTGACTTCGCCGTTTTTCATCACCAACGGGCTCGAGGTGTCGCTCCACCCGCAGGAGCTCCTCGTGCAGGGACTGCTCGCCCACCACGCCGTGGGCCCCCCGGAAGACCCGCAGACCGAGGTCGAGGTGGGGCTCCGGCGGGTCGCCACCAACAAGCCGGAGGTCGCGGTCGACCTCTTCGACACCGAATTCGACGCGCCCGAGTGCGAGATCCTGGGCTCCCCGGATGCGAACGCCTTCGAGAAGTTCAAGGCGCTGTTCACCTGCCCGATCTCGCTGGCGCAGAACCTCACCGCGATGCTGGCCGCGCCCTTCAAGGCCTTCTTCCTGGTGGTGGTCACCGACATCCTGCCGGAGCTGAACCAGGCGGTGGCCACCCGGATCTCGGCCACGCTTCTCGAAGGGCTCGGCCGGAACAACCTCGGTCGCGGCATCGAGCAGGCGGTGGCCCTCGCGACCCTCGAGCCCTATCTCCTCGGCCCGGTTCCGGAGCCGGTACGCGACTTCTTCTCCTCCCCCGGTCCGCAGGCGCTCCCGCCGGGCTTCCTGGGGCTGTGCGCCGCGGCGGGGGTTCCGCCGGCGACCTGCGCGATCCTGCGGAACTTCGCCGCCGTGGATGCCGGTGCCGAGGGGCGCCTGGGACTGCGGCGCATGGGCGTCAAGACCCACTACCGCTCGCTCCTCGCCCGGGGGCTCGACGAGGGAGATCCCGACCGGCCGGTGACGCGCTACTGCGTGGCCCAGCCGCCCCAGGAGGGACCGGGGGTCTACTCCTTCGGGTTCTTCATTCCGGGGGTGGAGGCCCCGGGCAACGGCCTGCTCCGGGCGCTCACCGACTTCACCGAGGTGGACCGCACGGCCGGGCCCGGCGATCTCCCCACGGACTGGACCACCGAATGCGCCGCCTTCGTGGACCTCGCACCGCGCCTGGCCACCCGCATCACCCTGGGGCTCGGCGGGGCCACGCCGGTGGACGCGCGGCTGGCGCTGGTTCCGAGCGTGCGCACCGGCTTCCTGGTGAACGAGACCTTCTTCTGCCCCGACAACCCGAGCTGCGACCCGCAGCGCCTGGGTCTGCTCGACAACGGCTGGCCGAGCCTGCGGCGGCGCGCCCGGACCGCGCTCTGCTCCATGGCCGCCGACTTCTGGATCCGCTCCTGCCTCGGAGGGGGCTGCGGGGACGGCGATCTCCTCTTCGAGAACGCGGTGACCGGTGCTCCGGGCAGCCTCGCCGGGACGGTGCTCGCGGCCGCGGCCGCAGGCTGCGGCGGCGCCT
>JALSIO010000816.1 GCA_026989995.1 Myxococcales bacterium | reverse complement strand
CCCGGTTCTTCGACGCGGGGCAGGGGGACGAGGGCGCGGCCTTCGTCTTTCCCGGCGGCGCCACCGGGGTGCAGGATGGATCCCCCGCCACGGCCCTCGCGACGGTCGAGTCGGACCAGGCCACCGGTTTCCTCGGCCAGGGTGTCGCCGGCGCCGGCGACGTGAACGCGGACGGCTTTGCCGACGTGATCGTCGGCGCGCCGAGCTTCGACGCCGGCGAAACGGGCGAAGGAGCGGCCTTCGTCTACCTCGGCAGCGCCGCCGGCATCGAGGACGGCGATCCGACCACGGCGGATACCGTGCTCCAGTCGGACCAGGTCGCTGCGGCGCTCGGATCGAGCGTGGCCCATGCCGGGGATGTGAACGGAGACGGCTTCTCGGACATCGCCGTGGGAGCACCGGACTTCGACGCGGGGGAGCCCGGCGAGGGGGCCGTCTTCGTCTTCCACGGGGCGCCCGGGGGCATTCCCGACGGTTCGCCGCCCACCGCGGCGACGACCCTCGAGGGAGACCAGGCCGGCGCGGCGTTCGGAAGCGCCGTCGCCGGAGCCGGAGACGTGACGGGGGACGGCTTCGCCGACCTGGTGGTGGGCGCCCCCGGCTACGACGGAGGCGAGAACGACGAGGGAGCCGCGTTCCTCTTCGCCGGGGGCCCCGCCGGGATCCCCGACGGCGGCCCTGCTTCCGCCCTGTCGCGGGTGGAGGCGGACCAGGCCGATGCCGAGTTCGGGGCCAGTGTGGCGGGGGCGGGCGACGTCGACGGGGACGGCTTCCCGGACGTCGTCGTGGGAGCCCCGCGCTTCGATTCCGGCGAGGTCGACGAGGGCGTGGCGCTGGTCTTCGCCGGGGGCCCGGGAGGCATCGCGAACGGCGGACCGGGGCAGGCGGCCGCCCGGATCGAGGCCGACCAGGCCGGGGCCGAGCTGGGCCGGAGCGTCGCCGGCGCGGGCGACGTGAACGGCGACGGCTTCGCCGACCTCGTGGTGGGCGCGCCGCTCTTCGACGGTGGCGAGGTGGACGAGGGCACGGCCCTCGTCTTCACCGGCGGCGCCGCCGGCATTCCGAGCGGCGGGCCGGGGCTCGCGGCCGCCCGGATCGAGGCGGACCAGGCCGGCGCCCACCTGGGAGCGAGCGTGGGCGCGGCCGGCGATGTGAACGCCGACGCCTTCGGCGACGTGCTCGCGGGCGCGCCGGACTACGACCTCCTCACCGCCGATGAGGGTCTCGTCCTCGTCTTCCACGGCGGCCCCACCGGCCCCGCCTCGGGCGGACCGGGAGCCGCTTCGTCGCGTCTCGAGGGCGACCAGCCGGGCGCCTCCTTCGGGGCGAGCGCTGCGGGTGCCGGAGACCTGAACGGCGACGGGCGCCCCGATGTGGTCGTGGGGGCGCCGGCCTTCGACCTCGGCCAGGCGGACGAAGGGGCTGTCTTCGTCTTTCTTTCGGGCCCCTCGGGCGTGCCCTTCGCGGGGCCGGCGACGGCCGACGCCGTGGTCGAGGGCAACCAGGCGGGCGCCCGCCTCGGAACCTCCGTCGCCGGGGCCGGCGACGTGGACGGGGACGGATTCGCCGACCTGCTCGTCGGCGCGCCCGGCTACGATGCCGGCGAGGTGGACGAGGGCGTGGCGCTGGTCTTCGCCGGGAACGGGGGAGCGGGCGCCCCGGTGCGCCCGCGCAGCCTCCGGCCCGACGGCAGTGGCCTCATGGTCCACCCCTGGGGGCTCACGCGGGTCGCGGACACCCTGCGGGTCGAGCTGGTGGCCCGGCACCCGGACGGGAGCGGCCGGGTCGCGGCGGAGGTGGAGGCCTGCCCGCCGGGGACGGTCTTCGGGGACCCGGGCTGCACCACGGCGAGCTCGCCGTTCGAGACCGTGGACCCCCTCACGCCGGCCCGGACGCTCATGGTGGATGTCACGGGGCTCGCGCCCGGAACCCTCACCCGCTGGCGGGCGCGGGTCCTGCGGGCGCCGGCCCTCGGACCGATCCCGCCCGATCCGGACCCGGGGCCCTGGCGGCGCTTCGCGGGCCAGGCGGTGGAGGCCGACGCGCGGGTGGCGGAGCCTCCCGCCTGCTCGAACGGCGCCGACGACGACGGAGACGGGCTCGTCGATCTCGCAGACCCCGGCTGCTCCGGGCCCGGCGACACCTCGGAGCAGGAGCCCTCGCTTCCCTGTGACAACGGCCTCGACGACGACGGCGACGGACTCGTCGATCTCGCGGACCCCGGCTGCTCCGGGCCGGCGGATGCCTCCGAGACCGACCCCTCCCTCGTCTGCGACAACGGCCTCGACGACGACGGCGATGGGCTCGTCGACGCCGCGGATCCCGGCTGCGCGGGACCGACGGACCCGACGGAGACGGACCCGGCGCTCGTCTGCGACAACACCCTCGACGACGACGGCGATGGCCTCGCCGACGCCGCGGACCCCGGCTGCGCGGGACCGGCAGACCCCTCCGAGCAGGATCCCGGACTCCCCTGTGACAACGGGGTGGATGACGACGGAGACGGGCTCGTCGACCTCGCCGATCCGGGGTGTCCCGGGCCGGCGGATCCCGACGAGAAGGACCCCTCGCTCGTCTGCGACAACGGCCTCGACGACGACGGCGATGGGCTCGTCGATCTGGCGGACCCGAACTGCACCGACCCCACGGATCCCTCCGAGGCACCTGCGTGCAGCCCGACGCCCCGCACCTGCCGGGAGGACGCCCTGAACGTCACCCTGCTGAAGGACAAGGACGAGCCCGCCGACGGCTTCGTGAATGGCCCGACAGCGAAGGTCGTCTTCAAGTGGGTGCGGGGTGGGGCGATCACTTCGAGCGAGCTCGGCGACCCCGTGGCCGATGGTGTCCACTTCTGCTTCTACGTCGACGGAACCCTGCGGACGGCCCTCACCACGGCGCCCGGCTCTACGAAGTGGATCAAGGCGATTCCCGACAAGATCTTCCAGTACAAGGGGCCCGGGGAGGACGGGCTGCTGAAGGTGATCCTCTCGCCGCGATCCACCCCGGGCAAGTCGAAGATCGTGGTGGTCGCCCGGGGCGCCGGGATCGGCCAGGATTCGGGGCTCCCCATCCCGGCCTTCACGCCCGGGGTGGGCCTCGCCGGGAGCACCTGGACCGCGCAGCTGCAGGTCGAAGGCGCCCCGAGCTGCTTCGGGATGGGCTACGACCCGGGCGACCCCCAGAAGGCCCCGGAGGTGCTCGTGAACAGGGACCTCGGGATCTTCAAGGTGAAGCGGCAGGGACCATGAGCGCCCGCCGGCCTCCCGCGCGGAGCGCGTTGCCGGTGCTGTTGCGAAGCCCCTTCTCGGTCATGTTCGGGCGCGCGAGCGGGATCGCGCCGGCCGCCTCCCGGCGGTGCCGGACCCTGCCACCCGAAGCCGCCCGGATGGGTCCGGCCGGGACGGGGCTCGAAGTCCCCGGTGGCGCGGAACGGGCCCTCCCCCGAGGAAGCCGAAGCGACCAACCGGCCCTCCTCCGCCATCCTGGCACCCCGCCGGATGCCGTCCTCCCATGGCTGCCGGAAGGGGATCGATCGCGCAGCCGCACCGGTGCACGCGGGCCCGTCCCGTCGCGGTGGTCTGGCGGAGACGGAGGCGCCCGAGGCACCGGGAGAGCGTCTGAGAGGGCCTGGTTGCTCCCCGCGGGGGATCGCAACCCCCGGCTGGCTCGAAGCCACTCATGGGACGCAGTCTCGGATCCCGGCTGGAGGCGCCCCGTGGGCGGCCTCCTCGGGCCCGTGCCTCGGGCAGGCCCTTCGCGCGCCCGAGGTGGGAGGATCTGTCCGTGCGGCAGCGTTGCCCGCGATCACCCCTTTCCGCCTTCCGACGGGCCGTCGGCGCCGGCCTCCTCGTCGCCTTCGCCGCCACGGCGGGACCCGGCACGGCCGGGGCCTTCTTCGAGGACTTCGAGGGTTTCTCCCCCGGGCCCTCGGGACAGGCCCTCTCGGCCCTGCCCGGGGGCGAGGCCAGTTTTCCCCTGCAGGTCACCGTGGTCGCCCTCGCCCCGGGCCAGGCGCGATCCGGGACCCGGGCGATCGAGCCCCTCCGGCCCAACGAGTTCCTCCAGGACCCCCTCGAAATCGCCTTCCCCACCGGCCAGGCCGAAGTGCGGATCCACGCCACGCCCTACCTGGGCAGCCCGACGCACACCGCCCGCGTCGAGGCCTTCGACGCCTTCGGAACCCCGCTGGTCGACCGCAACGACACGCTCCCCGCGGGCGTCTTCACCGCCATCACGGTGAGCGATCCGAACGGATCCATCCGGAGACTCCGCATCACCCCGGAGCGGCTCGGGGGCGCCAGCTCCTGGTTCCTCCTCTACGACGACCTCACGGCGAACCCGCCCGCTCCACCCGACACCGACGGCGACGGGATCCCCGATACCCAGGACAACTGCCCCACCGACTCCAACCAGGACCAGGCCGATACCGACCAGGACCAGGTGGGCGACGTCTGCGACAACTGCCCCGCGGACCCGAACCCGGACCAGAAGGATTCCGACGGGGACGGTGTGGGCGATGCCTGTGAGCCGGGGCAGCTCGACCCGGGCATCCAGATCTCCCTCGCCCTCCGCCCGCCGCAGCCGCTTCCCGACGAGCCCTTCGAGATCGAAGTGGAGGCCTCCGACCCCTCGGGCATCGCGCTGATCGAGATCTACTTCTCCGGCGAGCTCCTCGGCCGATGCCTCGCGACGCCCGTCTGCGTCCTCGGGATGCCCCCCCTCGAGCCGGGCACCCCCCTCGAGGTGGGCACCCGGGTGGTGAATGCCGACCTCGGCTTCAACGTGGGCGGGATCACCCCCCCGCTGCCTCCCCTCGAGCTCACCGACGGAGACGGCGACGGCGTACCCGATGCCCTCGACAACTGTGCGGGCGATCCGAACCCCGAGCAGGGCGATCACGATGGGGACGGCGTGGGAGACGCCTGCGACCAGTGCGACGCCTTCCTCGCCTGCGGCACCATCCCCCATGTACCCGTCTCCCCCGAGTACTTCTGCGACGCCGCCTCGTCCCGCATCTACGAGCTCCAGGAGGGCGGCCGCTACTACTGGGAGATCCTCTACCACCGCATGCTTCCCAGCGGCTGCGGCTGCCTCAACGAAGACGGAGGCAACTACTGGGACCCGGGTATGGAGCAGGCCGAGACGGCGGGATCCGTCCTGGTCGAAGAGGACTCCACACTGATCCTCCCGTTCATGGGCACCGACTTCTGCCGCGCCCAGAGCCAGTGCACGGCCGCCGCCACCGACACCTGCATCGACGACACGCGGCTCCTCGAGTACTTCTGCGGGCCCACGGGCCCGGCATCGCGGGAGTTCGAGTGCCCCCTCGGATGCCTGAACGGCGCCTGCCTGCGGGACTCGGACGGAGACGGCCACCCCGACCCCTTCGACAACTGCCCGGCCGATCCCAATCCGGACCAGGAGGACGGAGACGGGGACGGGGTGGGCGACATCTGCGACAACTGCCCCGAAACCGCCAACGGCGATCAGCTCGACTCCGATGGCGACGGCGTCGGCAGCGCCTGCGACAACTGCGTCGCGAAGCCGAATCCCTCCCAGATCGACCTGGACTCCGACGGAATCGGAAATGCCTGCGACAACTGCCCGTTCCAGGCCAACGAGGACCAGGAGGACTGGGACGGGGACCGCGTCGGCGACGCCTGCGACTGCAGCGACGGGTACATGGGACCGAACGAGCAGGGAGCGGACTGCGGCGGAATCTGCGGCTCGACCTGCCCGGAGTGCATCCCGGTGATCTCGAGCGGAGACCCGGAGGACAAGATCGACCTCGTCTTCGTCGCCGACAACGACTACGGCGGCAACGAGGACCAGTTCATCACGGACATGATGGCGCTCGTCCGCGGGGGATTGTTCGGCCCGCCGGAGCTGGCCATGAACCGCTGCAAGTTCAACGTCTGGTACTTCCCGGGCACCAACGCCGACTACCAGGCGATCTGCGCCGCGTGGACGCCGCCGCCCGGCTTCGACGCGTGCTCCTTCTCGGACAGCATGGTCATCCTGCACACCGACGGAAGCCGCTCCTGCTCGAACTGGCGCGACTTCTCCACGAGCCCGGGCTCGGCGGCCGTCCTGGTGCACGAGCTCTCGCACAGCGTCGTGGGATCGGCGGACGAGTACTGCTGCGACGGGGGCTACGGTCCGCCGGACCCCCGCTACCAGCCGAACGTCTTCCGGTCCCTGGCGGAGTGCCGGGCGAATTCGACCAACCCCGCGAGCTGTTTCAACTTCTGTCCGGAGGAGCGGTGCTGGCCGAACATGGCGGCGTGCCAGGCCTTCGCCACCAGGAACTCGCTCGACCCGACCCTCTGCGGGTCGGTGACCTGCACGCTGCCCTGCAGCGATGGATCGGGGGGGGCCGGGATCTGCTCACCCAACTGGCGCAACTGGCGTTCCGCCGGCATCCAGCCCGTCTGCGTCGACGGCGGAGACGGATTCTGGAAGTCCGATGACGACAGCTGCGTCCTCGTCTCCGGATCGCTCTACCAGCCGGACGACAGCGTCCGGACCCTGGCACGCCTGGCCGACCTCCCCGCGTGCACCGAGCCCGGCGCGGGCGGCGGCGGCGGTGACGCCCCGGCGAACCGGAAGGTGGTCCTCCTGGACTACCACGTGGAGGGCGGGGTGATCTCGCTGGTGGACGCGCGGGTGCGCTACGGGCCCGCGCCCAACTACTTCCTGCCCCGGGGTCCCCTCCGGGTGGAGTCCCTGGCGCGGGATGGCTCCGTCCTGCGCTCCTTTTTCATGGGCGATCCCACCGACTTCTCGCTGCACCCGCACACGCAGTTCGAGGTGGGCAAGCTCATCGGCGAGAAGGCCGACTTCCAGCTCGTGATTCCCGTGGGCGACCAGCTCCGGGCGGTGGAGATCCTCGACTCCGAGACGGGCCGGACCCGGCACCGGGCCGAGGTGGGTGACCTCCTCGCCTCCTTCTGCCGCAGCGAGGCGATGAAGGGGGATCCCCAGTGTGCCGATGCCGATGGGGACGGCTGGCTCGACTTCGAGGACACCTGCCCGGCGGAGAAGGATCCCGGGCAGGCCGATGCCGACCTCGACGGCGTGGGCGACGCCTGCGACGTCTGCATCCTCGCCCCGGACCCGCGCCAGCGGGACACCGATGGGGACGGCTACGGCAACCGCTGCGACGCCGACCTCGACGGAGACGGCATCGTCGGGACCTCGGACTTCTTCCAGCTCTTCCGCCCCTGCATCGGCGCGGACCTCGAGAAGAAGCCCGAGTGCCGCCACGCCGACCTCGATGGCGATGGCGCCGTCGGGACGGCGGACTTCTTCGGGGTCTTCCGGCCGAGCCTGGGCAAGCCTCCGGGGCCCTCGGCCTTCGCGCCGTAGCGCCCGGCACCCCGGGCTCCGCGCGCGGCGAACGGCTGGCGAGCCCGGCGATCGGCTCCTCCGGAACCGGATCGGAGGGGTGGGCGTTCGCTTGGACGGATCCGGCTGCTATTCGATGCGAAG
>JALSIO010000815.1 GCA_026989995.1 Myxococcales bacterium | reverse complement strand
CAACGTGATGAGGGGCTACTTCGAGGACCCGGAAGAGACGGCCCGGACCATCGACGCCGAGGGCTGGCTGCACACCGGCGACGTCGCGGTGATGGACGACCGGGGCTACCTGCGCATCACCGACCGCATCAAGGACATGTTCATCATGGGTGGCTTCAACTGCTACCCGGCGGAGATCGAGAACCTGATGTTCGCCCATCCGGAAATCGCCCAGGTGGCGGTGATCGGGATTCCCGACGCCCGGATGGGGGAGGTGGGGATGGCCTTCGTGGTTCCGGTACCGGGCACGGCGCCCACCCCCGAGGCCATCATCGCCTGGTGCCGGGAGCACATGGCCAACTACAAGGTGCCCCGCCGGGTGGAGATCGTGCCCGAGCTGCCGACCAACGCCTCGGGAAAGGTCATGAAGTTCCTGCTCCGGGAGCGGGTGGCCGCGGAGGCTGCCGGCGGCGACCGTGCGGTGGGGCGGCGGTGAAGCTCCCCGCCGGCCTGTGGGAGCGCATCGAGGCCCGGGCGGAGGCGACCCCGCGGGCGCTGTTCGCCGTGGATTCCGCGGGACGGCGGCTCGACTTCGCCGGCTACCGCGACGCCGTGCTCCGCGCGGCCGCCGGCCTCTCCGAGCTCGGCGTGGGCCCGGGCTCGGTGGTCTCCTGGCAGCTTCCCACCAGCTTCGAGGCGCTGCTTCTGCTCGGGGCCCTCGCACGGTTGCGGGCCATCCAGAACCCGATCCTGCCCATCTACCGGCGGCGCGAGGTGGGCTTCGTCAGCCGCCAGTGCGGGGCGCGTTTCTTCGTGAGCCCGGGGAACTTCCGCGGCTTCGACCACACGGCCCTCGGGCGGGAGCTCGCCGCGGCGCAGCCCGGCCTGCGGGTGCTCGACGTCTCCGGCGGGCTTCCCGAGGGCGATCCGGCCTCGCTTCCCCCGGCCGATGCCCTCCGACCCCGGGAAGCGCAGCTCCCCGCCTTCCTGCGCGGCCGGGCGCTCCGAACCCCTCCGGGTTCGGATGGGAGGACGACGCCGGCCGAGCAGGTGCGCTTCGTGTTCTACACCTCGGGCACCACCGCCGATCCCAAGGGCGTGCTCCATGCCGAGGCGACGCTCGCCGCGGCCGCCCGGGGACTCGAGGAGCGCCTCGCCCTCCGGGAGGACGACCGGATCGCCTTCGTCTTCCCCGTGACGCACATCGGGGGCCCCGCGTGGGTGATGGCCGCCCTCGGAGCGGGTGCTGCGCTGCTCGTCGAGCCCGTCTTCGATCCGGCCCGGACCATCCCCTTCCTGGCGGAGCACGGGGTCACCCAGGGCACGGCGGGGACCGCCTTCCACCAGGCGTACCTCGCAGCGCAGCGCGAGCGGCCCGGGGAGCGCCTCTTCCCCCGGGCGAGGGCCTTTCCCGGTGGCGGCGCTCCGAAGCCGCCACGGCTCCACCACGACGTGAAGGCCGAGCTCGGGGGCGCCGGCGTCGTCTCGGGCTACGGCCTGACCGAGTTTCCGATCGCCACCATGGGCTCGGTGGACGATCCCGACGAGGTGCTCGCGGCGAGCGAGGGCCGGCCCACCCCGGGCGTGGAGATCCGCATCGCCGGGCCGCGGGGAGAAGCGCTGCCGGGTGGGGCCGAGGGGGAGGTCCGCCTGCGCGGCCCGCAGTGCTTCCTCGGCTATGTGGATCCCTCCCTCCATGCGGACGCCTTCGACGCCGAGGGATTCTTCCGCAGCGGCGATCTCGGGCGCCTCGGCCCGGGTGGGCACCTCGAGATCACGGGGCGGCTCAAGGACGTGATCGTCCGCAAGGGCGAGAACATCAGCGCGAAGGAGGTCGAGGATCTCCTGCACGAACACCCCGCAGTGGCGGAGGCCGCGGTGGTGGGACTGCCCGATCCCGAGCGGGGGGAGCGCGTGTGCGCGGTGCTCGTGCCGCGGGAGGGTGCGGCCGCCCCGGGGCTCGGCGAGCTCGCGCGCTTCCTCGAAGGCCGGGGGCTGATGCGCCAGAAGCTTCCCGAGCAGATCGAGGTCGTGGACGCGCTGCCTCGCAACCCGACGGGGAAGGTGCTCAAGCACGAGCTCCGGGCGCGCTTCGCCGGCGGAGCGGGCCCCGCTGCCGCGGGCCCGCGGAGCTCCTAGCTCCCGTCCGCGAGCATGTTGGTCTCCGCGAGGACCTCCTCGGCCCGCGCGAGGAGCTCCTGCGTGGCGCCATCCCCGAGGCCGAGGTCCGTGAAGACGGGGTGGTCCTCCACGGCCTCCCGGGCGCTGCGGCCGGGGTCGAGCGCGAAGGTCGCGAGCCGGTCGGCGGCGCAGGTGACCATGGCGGGAACCTTGAAGGTCGGGGCCCGCTCGTAGTCGTCCCAGAAGCCGATCACCTCGTGCAGCGTCTTCGGCAGCTCCCAGGCCTCGGCGGCAGCGAGGCCCACCGGCCGGTGGAGGCGCTCCACGGCCTGCTCGATCTGTGCCGTGTCCGCGCGCCGCGCCACGCGCGTGGCGAGCGACCCGATGGCGAGGAGCACGAGGGGTTTGCCGACGTGGTGGAGCAGTCCGCAGAGAAAGGCCTTTTCGGCGTCCTGCCGGGCTGCCCGCGCCACCTGCTTGGCAAAGGCACCGCTGGCCAGCGCGTGCTTCCAGAAGCTCCGGAGCTCCTTGTCGAAGCGCTCCGTGTGGAAATCCTTCGAGCGGAGCGCGAGCGAGACCGCCATGTCGGAGATCTGCTGCATGCCGAGGCGGTTCACCGCCTGGCTGAGCGAGACCACCTTCACCCGGCCGCCGAGGGCCGCGGAGTTGGCGGCGCGGAGGATGCCCGCCGCGAGGCCCTGGTCGCGGCTCACGACCCGGGCGAGGTCCTCGCTCGTCGCCTTCGGGTCCGAGCTCAGGGCCAGCACCCGCTGCGCCACCTCGGGAAGGGGAGGGAGGTCGAGCTCGCCGCGGGCGAGGCGGTCCCGGAGGATGTCCTCGATGCTCGGCTTGCCTGCTGCCGTGGCCATGCACCCGTCCCGGGAGGCCGCCGCCGGGGCGCGCGGGGTCCCGGGGGACGCATCGGTCGGACCGCCGCCCGGAATCGAGGGTGCAGTCCCGGAGGGGGTGCTCGGGTCTTTCCTCCAGCGCGGGCGCGCGGGACGGCGCGGCACCGCGCCGGGCTTCAGTGCCGCCGGCGGCCCGCCGGGTCGGCGGCGCGGCCGCCGCGGCGGATCCCCTCGAGGGCCAGGTCCACCATGGGATCGACGATGCTCGGGTCGAGCGACCGGCCGGTGAAGAAGAGGCGCACCGCGATCGGCCCCACGACGAGGTCGGCGGCCAGCCCGAGGTCGGTGTCCGGCGGGATCTCACCGCGGGCGACCGCCCGCCTGAGGGCCCGCTCGAGGGGCTGTCGGCGGTCGCGGGTGACCGGGTCGAAGAGCTCCGAGAGCTCGGGGTTGTGCGCCCGCTCGCCGGCGAGGCTCGGCAGCACGGTGGCGAGCGGTGTGGTCCGGAACACCTCGAGATAGCGCCGGAGCATGGTCTTGAGGTCGCACGCGAGGCCGCCCGTGTCGGCGTCCTCGAGGCCCGGGAGCTGGCGGAAGGCCTCCACGACGAGCGGGAGCTTGGAGGGCCACCGCCGGTAGATGGTGGCCTTTCCGACGCCCGCCCGGGCCGCCACCCCCTCGACCGTCAGCGCAGAGAAGCCCACCTCGCCGAGCAGCTCGAGGGTCGCGTCGAGGATGGCCTGGTGGGCCTCCTCGCTCCGCGGGCGGCCGGCGGCGGCCGGGGCCTCGGGATCGCTTCGCTTTCCGGCTCGGGCGTCGGCCACCTCGGGTACCCTGGGCTGCGCCCGTGGGTCGGGGCTCGCGGGCGGCTGGATTACGATACAATACGTTCCGTTCTCAATCAGCCCCGGCGGCCATGGGCGACCGCGGAGCCCACCGGCCTCCCCGGGGTCGCAACGCCTGAGGGGAGGGGACTCCATGGCCCGGGCGCCTTCGGGATTCGACCTCGAGACGGACGTGGTCTGCTGCGGCTCCGGCCTCGGTGCCGTCTCGGCGGCCATCGCCGCCGCCGACCTCGGCGCCGAGGTGGTGATCCTCGAGAAGGCCCCGAAGCTCGGCGGCGTCTCCGCCTTCGGCGGCGGCGAGGTCTTCGTCCCCGCCAACCGGCAGATGCGTGCGCTCGGCCTCGAGGACTCCCTCGAGGATGGGCGCCGCTACTTCGAGTTCCTCGCCGCGGGGTACGGCAGTCGCGCCCACCGGGAGAAACTCCTCGCCACCCTCCACGAGGCGATCGAATACTTCGAGGACCGGGCAGGCGTGCGCTGGAAGGCCTGCCAGGGGCTGCCGGACTACTACTACCCCGACGCGCCCGGGACCCGCGCGAGCGGCCGCTACCTCTCGGTGGAGCTCTTCCCCGGTGAGAGCCTCGGCGAGTGGCAGCACCGGACCTTCCTCACCCCCATCATGCCGATGGGGGCGCTTCACGAGGAGATGTACGAGTGGGGGGGGCTCGCCCGGGTCACCACCTGGAACTACGAGCTCCTCGGCGAGCGCATCACGAAGGACCTCCGGAGCTTCGGCCCCGGCATGATGGGCTACTTCCTGAAGGCCGCGCTCATCGACCGCGGCATCCCGGCCCATCCCTCCACGCCGGTGCGCGAGCTTCTCAGCGACGAGCACGGCCGGGTGGTGGGCGTGCGGGCCGAGCGCGACGGCGAGCGCTTCTCGATCCGGGCGCGCAAGGGCGTGGTGGTGGCCATCGGCGGATACGACCACAACCGCGAGATGGCCTGCATGTACGAGAACATGCCGGACTGGCACGGGGTCTTCCCCGACCACCTCCACGGCGACCATCTGGTCTTCGGTACGGAGGTCGGCGCCGCCATCGCCTCGGTGCCGCCCACCAATCTCGCGCTCTTCTACGGCTACCACATCCCCGGCGAGGAGGCGGAGGGCAAGCCCCTCTACCGCTCCTCGTGGGAGTGCGGATGCCCCCACGCGATCTGGGTCAACCGCGATGGGCGGCGCTTCTGCGACGAGTCCTTCTACAAGGACTACCAGCCGCGGATCCGGCACTGGGACGGCCGCCGGCAGCACCAGCCCAACCTCGACGTCTTCCTGATCTTCGATGGCAACTACCGCGAGCGGTATCCGCTCGGCTCCTTCATGCCCGGACAGCCCCTGCCCGAGGGCCTGGCGCTCGAGGCGGACACCCCGCGCGAGCTCGCGGAGAAGCTCGGCATCGATGCGGACAACTTCGAAGCCACCCTCGAGCGGTGGAACCGGCACGCCGCCCGCGGCGAGGACCCGGACTTCGGCAAGGGCCACTTCCCGTGGTCCGTCCGCCTCTGCGGGGATCCCGACTACCCGAACCCCTGCGTGGGCCCCATCGACAAGCCGCCCTTCTACGGCATCAAGCTCGTGCCCGTCTCGGTCGGGATCAACTCGCACGGCCTGGCCTGGAACCTCGACGCCCAGGTCATGCACGTGCGGGGCCATCCCATCCCGGGGCTCTACGCGGTGGGCAACTCGGCCGCACTGCTCGATCTCGGCGGGGGGTACCAGAGCGGAACCAGCAACGCCCGGGCCATCACCTGGGGCTACGTGGCCGGGCGGCACGCGGCCCGGAGCTAGCCGTGGCGGAGACCGAGTACACGACCACGACCCCGGTCGCGATGGAGACCCTGTGGGACTTCGTGAAGGAGATGGACCACTGGGCCCCCTTCGTCACCGGCTACCAGCACCACGAGAAGCAGTCGGAGACCGAGTCCACCTGGACCCTCAAGGGCGACGTGGGCGTCCTCGCCCGGACCCTCACCTTCCGGGTCCGGATCACCGAGTGGAACGGCCCGGAGCGGGTCCGCTTCGAGCTCGAAGGCGTGAACGAGCCCATGACCGGTGCCGGCACCTTCACCCTCTCGCGGGAGTCGGGCGGCGGGCCTGCGGCGGATGCGGGATCCGCTCCGGAGACGGCGGCGGTGCCGGCGCCGGCGCCGCACAAGGGCTTCTTCGCCCGCCTCGCCGAGCGCATCGCCCGGCTGCTCTTCCGCTGGCGCCACGGCCGGGTCGAGCGGCCGGGCGCGCTGGCCGATGCCACGACACCGGCCGGTGGAGATCGCATCCTCACCCGCATGACCTTCCACCTGCGCATCGACCCGGGCGGGCCGATGGCGCCCATGATCAATGCGATGGTCCAGCCGATGCTGGTGCCGGCGGCCGAGCAGCTCGCAGAGCGGATTCTCGCCGCCGTGGAGGGACGCCCCGCGGCGTCCGAGAACGCGAGGAGCGTGCAGTCATGATCGACTACGACCCCTTCTCCGAAGAGGTGATCCGGGACCCCTACCCGATCTACGCCCGGCTCCGGGAGGAGGCCCCCTGCTACCACCTGAAGAAGTGGGACTGCTACGCGCTCTCCCGCTTCGAGGACATCTGGAACGCCTCGATGGATGCCGAGAACTACTCGGCGGCCCAGGGGACCACCGCCTCGCATCTGCTCACCAGGGTGCAGCCCGTGACCCCCATGATCAACCTCATGGATCCCCCCCAGCACACGGTGCTGCGTTCGCGGATCTCGCGCTTCTTCACACCGGGGACCGTGCGCCGCCTCGAGCCGCAGATCCGGCAGATCGTGGACGAGGCCTGGGCCGAGGGCGTCGAGGGGCGCGAGGAGACCGACCTCTTCAACGACTTCGCGGCCAAGGTCTCGGTGAAGGTCGCCTGCCTCGCCAACGGCTTCCCCATGGAGGACGCGAGCGAGCTGAACCGGCTCGTGTGGCGCTTCTTCGCCCGGGAGGAGGGTGTCGAGGGGATCACCGAGGACGGCATCGCCGCGATGATGGAGATGACCGCCTACTTCGCGGACCTCATCAAGAGACGGCGGGCGGCGGGCATCGAGGACGGGAGCGTCGTGGACGTGGTGCTAGGCGTCGAGATCGACGGCCGGCGCTTCACCGACGAGGAGGCGGGCTCCCACCTGTCCATGTTCCTGATCGGAGGTGCCGAGACCTTCCCGAAGGTGTTCTCGAGCGCGGTCCACCGGCTGTGGGAGCACCCGGAGCAGCGGGCGGAGTGTGCCGCGGACCCGGGACTCGTTCCCGACGCCTTCCAGGAGGTGCTGCGCTACGACATGCCCACGCAGTTCCTCATGCGCACCCTCGTGAACGACGTCACCCTCCACGGCGTCACCATGCGGGCCGGCCGGCCGGTGATGTTCCTCTACCCCTCGGCCAACCGCGATCCCCGGGAGTTCCCGGACCCCGACCGCTTCGACATCCACCGCTGCCCCCCGCGGATCCTCTCCTTCGGGCACGGAATCCACGCCTGCATCGGGCAGCACTTCGCGAAGATGGAGGGGAAGGTGTGCCTCGAGAAGCTCCTCGGGGCCTTCCCCGAGTACGAGGTGAAGGCCGAGGAGCTCCGCCGGATCCGCACCGAGTTCGTGCAGGGATGGGAGTCGATGCCGGTCCGGCTCGCCCCGTGAACCGCGGTCGAAGGGCCGGACGGCCGGCGACCCCGGTGCGGACCCGCCGCACCGCATCGGGCAGGCCCCG
>JALSIO010000814.1 GCA_026989995.1 Myxococcales bacterium | reverse complement strand
GGCGGTGGTGCTGACCGGCGCGGGAAACCGGGCCTTCTGCACGGGCGGGGACCAGTCCGACCACGACGGAAGCTACGGCGGATCGCGCGGGGTGATCGGCATGCCCATCGACGAGGTCCACACCGCGATCCGGGACATTCCCAAGCCGGTGGTCGCAGTGGTGCGCGGCTACGCGATCGGAGGAGGGAACGTGCTCGCCACGGTCTGCGACCTGACCCTCGCGGCGGAGAGCGCCGTCTTCGGGCAGGTGGGCCCGCGCATGGGCTCGGTGGATCCGGGCTTCGGCACCGCCTACCTCGCCCGGGTGGTGGGCGAGAAGCGGGCCCGGGAGATGTGGTTCCTGTGCCGGCGCTACACGGCCCGGGAGGCGCTGGCCATGGGGCTCGTCAACGCGGTGGTGCCCGACGAGGAGCTCGACGGCGAGGTCGATCGGTGGTGCGCGGAGCTCGTCGCCCGCAGTCCCACCGCCATCGCACTGGCCAAGCGCTCCCTGAACGCCGACTCCGAGTCGATTCGCGGAATCGGGGGCCTCGGCTTCGCCGCGCTGGCGCTCTACTACCAGACCGAGGAGTCCCGGGAGGGCGTGGCGGCGCTCCGCGAGAAGCGCGAGCCGGACTTCCGGGCCGCCGCCCGCCGCGATCGCCGCTGATCAGGAAGGCGCCCGCTCGGCGCGGATCCGGTACAGCCGCAGCCCCGCGTGGAGGTGGGTGCCGACGGCCAGGTAGGCGAGCACCGCCTCCACGTGCCCCGTCAGACCGGCCACCAGCGAGAGGAAGAGGCGGCCGTCGCGGCCCAGGAGCAGCCACCGGGCCCGGCCCTCCCGGTCCGCGTGCCAGGGCCGCTGGAACTGGGTCCCGTACTTCTCCTTCACGAGCATCGAGAGGCTGCTGCCGGCCACGGCGGCAAAGCCCAGGGCCACCGCGGAGTGCCCGGCCCCCATGAGCCAGGCGTAGAGCGTCATCCCGCCGATCAGGGCCGCGTCGGAGACCCGGTCGAGGAGCGCGTCGTAGACCCCGCCGAAAGGGGAGTCCTGGTAGCGCGCCCGGGCGAGTTCCCCGTCGACGCCGTCGAGGATGGAGGCGGCCTGGGCGACGAGGCCGCCGGTGGCCGCATGGCCGGTGGCGAAGGAGGCGGCGGCACCGAGGGTGGTCAGGAAGGAGAGCACGGAGACCTGCCACGGCTGGACACCCCGAGGCAGCAGGCGCTCGGTGATCCGGCGCGACACGGGCCGGTTCAAGTACCGCGCGACCACCCCGTCGGCGACGCCCACGGCCCCGGCCACCACCTTGCGGCGGACCGCCTTGAGGTCGTCCTCCCGGGGCGGGGGCGGCTCGTCGCCGGCGAAGCCCTCCACGGCCCGTACGGGCTGCCAGAGCTCGAGGACGGCGAAGGCCTCCACCGGCTCCCGCTGGCTCAGCGCGGCAAACGCGGCATCGAGGCAGCTCGCGGCCGGGGAGGCGTCTGCCAGGAGCCGCCGGAGCCCCGGCGTGCCGCGGCCGAGTCCCGTGAACAGGCCGTCACCAAGTGCCAGGCCCCGGGAGATCGCCCGCACCCGGGAGGTCGGGCCCTCGCCTCCCTCGCCCCGGACGAAGGCCACCCGCGCCGCCGCACAGGCGAGCGGGGCGGCCTCTGGCCGGGCGTCCACGGCGACGCGGGCCGAGAGCGTCCCCGCGGTCTCCTCGACGAAACGCTGGATCAGACGGCGGTCGTAGTGCACGTCCGCCCGGGCGACGTAGAAACCCTCGGCCGAGCCGAGCAGGCGGGAGAGCGCGCCGGCGGCGCTCGCGCCGCGCAGGCGGGCCCGGCGGAGCCGCTGGCGGGGCAGATGGGCGAGCAGCACCCGGCAGTCGGCCGGCTCGCCGAAGACGAGGAAGTCGCGGACGCCGGCGCGGAGGAAGGCGAGGAGGGTGCGCTCCGCGAGCCCGAGTCCGTAGACCGGGGCGAGGGCCACGCCGGCCGAGCCGGCCGGGACGTGGAGCAGGCAGGCCTCCCTAGCGGTCTCCATCGGCGAGAAACTCTTCGATCTTCTCGCGCGCCACGACGTCCGACATCTGGACCGGCGGATGTTTCATCGTGTAGCCCGAGATGGGCAGAAGGGGCCCCGCGAGCCCGCGATCGCGGGCGATCCGCACGTAGCGGATCACATCGATCACGATGCCGGCCGAGTTGGGCGAGTCCTGCACGGAGAGGCGGGCCTCGATCTCGATGGGCGCCCCGCCGAACCCGGTGCCCTCGATCCGCAGGAAGCAGACCTTGTTGTCGCCCTGCCACGGCACGTAGTCGCTGGGACCGACGTGGACGTTGTGCGGGTCGATCTCGTAGGGAATCTGGGATGTGACGGCCTCCGTCTTCGAAATCTTCTTGGAGGCCAGGCGCTCCCGCGAGAGCATGTTCAGGAAGTCGGTGTTCCCTCCGGTGTTGAGCTGGTAGGTGCGCTCGATCCGGACGCCGCGCTCGGCGAAGAGCCGGGCGAGGGTGCGGTGGACGATCGTGGCGCCCACCTGGGACTTGATGTCGTCCCCGGCGCAGGGGATCCTCGCGGCCCGGAACCGCTCGCCCCATTCGGGATCGGAGACGACGAAGACGGGCACGCAGTTCACCAGGGATACACCGGTGGCGAGGCAGGCCTCCGCATAGGCCTGGACCGCCTTCGTCGAGCCCACCGGCAGGTACGAGACGAGGATCTCCGCCCCGCTCTCCCGCAGGACCTTGGCCACGTCCACGGGGGGCTCGTCTGCGACGCGGAAGGACCGCTCCGCCGGGTAGTCGGCCATGTGGGGGGCCACGCCGTCGTGCACCGGCCCCATCTGCACCACGACCGGGCTCTTCGGCAGCGAGCCGCGGATGACCCGGGTGCAGTTGGGCGGTGCGAAGGCCGCCTCGTGGAGCGGCCGGCCCACCTTGCGGCGGTCGATGTCGAAGGCCGCCACCACCTCCACGTCCTCGGGGCGGTAGCCGCCCATGTCGAGGTGCATGAGCCCGAACGCCTCCTGGGCGTCGGGCGGGAGGTTGCGGTAGTGCTCGATGCCCTGGAGCAGCGAGCTGGCACAGTTGCCGACCCCTGCGATCGCGATGCGGATGCGACTCATGGCCGAGAGGGAAACAAGCCGGCGGGCTGCGGTCAAGATCGCCCGGCGTGGTCTCCGCGGGCCGGCCTGGCGTGGGGTTCCCCCTCCGCGCGGGCGAGGCGTCCCACCCGGGATCGGGGGAGGTGCCTGGCCTCCGCCAGCCAGCGGAGGGTCTCCTCGAGCGTGGTCCGCAGCGGGCGGGGAGGGATGCCGAGCGCCTCCACGGCCGGGTCGGGATCCGTGCCCGGCCAGAGGGTCGCGTACACCATCGCCTCCCGGGTGAGCGGGAAGTCGAGGGGGAGGATCCGCTTGAGCGCGTCGCCGAGGTAGCCCGCGAGCCGCAGCACGACCCCCGGGACCGGAAGGCGGCGAACGGGGACGCCCGTGAGGGAGTCGAAGAGGTCCGCGAGCTCCTTCCAGGTCACGAACTGGCCCCCGGCCAGGTAGCGCCCCGGCCGGCCGCGTTCCACCAGCGCCACGTGGAGGGCGGCGAGGTCGCGGACGTCGAGGAGGTTGCAACCCGAGGAGGTGATCGGCATGAGGTCCCGGAGCAGGGCCACGAGCATGTGGTTCATCTCCGAGAGCCCGGGGTCGTCGGGCCCGACGACCCCCACCGGGTAGGAGATCCGGATCGGTGCCCCGCGCTCGAGGAGCTCGCGCGCCAGCCGGTCCCCGGCCGCCTTGGAGCGTCCGTAGGCGCTCTTCGCGGGGGCCAGCGGCAGGTCGGCGCGCAGCCGCGGGCCGCCGGGCCGAAGGAGCGCCGCCGCGCTCGAGACGTGGACCACCACGGGCACGCCCTGCTCGCAGGCCCCCTCCACCACGTTGTGCACGCCCGCCACGTTGACGCGCTCCACCTCCGCCGCGCGCCGGCGCTCGATGCTCACCACCGCGGCGGCGTGGATCACGGCGTCGACGCCGGCGAGCGCAGCCCGGGTCCGCTCCCGGTCGGCGACGTCGCCGGCGACGAGCTCGATGCCGCGGCCGATCTCGGTCGCGAAGAGGCCCTGCGCCTTCTCGGGGCTGCGCACGAGGAGCCGCACCCGGTGGCCGGCCCGGCGGAGCGCCCGCGTGGTGTGGGATCCGATGAAGCCGGTCCCGCCGGTGACGAGAACGAGCAAGCGGTCCCCCTGCGGCTTGGGTGGCCGGCATTCTATCCGAGATCGGGGGCCCGCCGGGTTCGGCGCTCAGGCCGCGGGAGGAGGCCGGCGAACCGGCGGGACCTCGAGGCCGTAGAGCTCCCGGCAGTTGTCGTGGAGCATCCTTCGCACTTCGTCGCGGGGGACGCCGAGGAAGTTCCGCTCCAGGGTGGTGGCGGAGTTCGGCCAGTCGGTGCCGCTGTGCGGGTAGTCCGTGGACCACATCAGGTGATCGAGGTTCATCCGGTGGCGGAGCTCGACGCCGCTGCGGTCGATCATGAAGGTGGCCCAGAAGTTGCGGGCGAAGATCTGGCTCGGCATCTCCCGCATCTCGCGGTGCGCGCCAGTCCACCACCGGTAGCGGCGGAACATGTCGTCCGCCTGTTCGAGCAGCGTGGGAATCCAGCCGATGTTGGATTCGACCAGGACGATCCGCAGGTCCGGGAAGCGCCCGAAGATCCCGGAGAAGAGCAGGTCGCAGACCACGTCGAGGGTCTGTCCCCCGGCCTTGGTCCAGGCGGCCCGTGCCACGAAGGCCAGGCTCGAGTGCCAGGTCGTCTCCCGCTGCTTCCCCTCGGCACGCGGCGGCGTGCGCAGGAAGCTTCCGATGTGGACCGCGATGGGACAGCGGGCCTCCTGGGCCCGGGCGAAGAAGGCATCGTCTTCGGCCCGGTGGACGAGCGACCCGTTCGGGAACGACGAGATCACCACACCGCGGTGGCCGCTCTTGAGTGCCCACTCGAGCTCGGCCACGCTGTCCTCGATGCCGGTGGTGGGGATGATCGCCTGGGGGACGAGCCGCCCCCCCGAGTCGCCGCAGAACCACGCGATCCACTCGTTGTACGCCCGCACACAGGCACGCTGCAGCTCCCGGTCCTCGGAGTAGATCCGCGCGCCGGTCAGGGTCACGCTCGGATAGAGCACCTGGGCGTAGATCCCGTCGGCGTCCATGTCCTCGAGGCGGGCCACCGGGTCGAAGCTGCCGGGGCGCATGCTCTCGTAGGTCTGGCCCATGGGGCCGAACTCGAAGTAGCTCTGTCCGGCGGTGGCCGTAAGCCCCACGGGCCAGGTCGACCGGCCTCCGTCGAACTCCCACAGGTCGCCCTTCTCGGTGTGGACCACCCGCGGCGCCCGAGCGCGGAGGTGGGCCGGCACCCCGTCCTGCCAGAGCTGCGGGGGCTCGTTCACGTGGGCGTCGGCGTCGAGAATCGGGTAGTCGATGCAGGAGATGTCGGTGAAGGGCGTGCGCATGATGGCCTCTTCCGCGCCCGCTAGAGGCCGTAGAGCCTGCGGGCGTTCCCACCCAGGATCCGGGCCCGGGCGTCCTCCGAGAGCTTCGGGTGCTCCCGGATGGGCTTCGCGCTCTCCGGGAACTCGCTGTCCCAGTGGGGGTAGTCGCTGGCGTAGAGGATGAACTCGTCGCCGAGCGCCTCGACCACCGCCGGGAGCAGGGTCTCGCTGCCCTCGCAGCTCACGAAGACCTGGCCGCGTCCGACGTAGTCCCGCGGGTCCCGCTGCCAGCCTCCCTCGATCCATGCGCCCCGCTTCTCCCAGTGTTCGTGGAGCCGGTCCACGAAGTACGGCACCCAGGTCACCCCGGACTCGAGGAAGGCGATCCGCAGCCGGGGATGGCGGTCGAGCACTCCACCGGAGACCACCGCGGTCATGGCGACCATCTGGTCGAAGGGGAAGCTCACGCAGTGGACCTGGATGTAGTTCGTGAACCGCTCCACGCCGATCTGCGGCAGGTGCACTCCGGGCGCCCCGTGGACCCCGACCGCGAGATCGAGATCCTCACAGGTGCTCCAGAATCGATCGAGGTCCGGGTGGTCCAGGTTCCGCTCGCGCAGCGCGGGCGGCACCGCGACCGCCACGCAGCCCAGGCTCCGAGCCTCGCGGACGATGTCGCAGGAGGTGTCCGGGTCCTCCAGGGGCACCACGGCCACCGGGTGCAGGCGCCCGGATCCCTGCTTGCAGAAGTCCGTCACGAAGGTGTTGTAGAGGCGGGCGAAGCCCGCGGCGAACTCCGGGTCGCGGAAACCGCCCACGCCGAGGCCCAGGCTCGGGTAGAGGACCATCTCATCGATCCCCTCCCGGTCGGCGTCGGCGAGCACGTCCGCCACGGAGCTGGGATCGCCGCCCACCGCCTCCGAGAGGCCGTGCTGCGGCGGGCATCCCGCCCCGGGGCCCTCGAACTCCGGAACCCGCCGGCCCTCGATGCGCAGCCCGAGCACTCCGCGGGTGGAGTCCACCTGCACGCGGTCGGGCCAGCGCCGCAGCGCCTCGGCCGCGAAGGCGGATCCCTCCACCACGTGCGCATCGGCGTCGATCACCCGCATAGAACCGTCTCCGTATCGCGCCCGGAGCGGAGCACCGCGCCCGGCCGCTGGTCCGTGAGCTCTCCGTCCACCACCACCTCCCGACCGGCCACGAGCACCCGGAGGATGCCGTGGGCCCCCCCGGTGAGTCGCCCGGCGCCACCCGGCAGATCGTACTGCGTGCGGACCCGCCCGGGCCCGATCCGCGAGGGATCGAAGAGCACCAGGTCCGCGTGGGCCCCCGGGGCGATCCGGCCGCGCCCGCGGAGGCCGAGCAGCCGGGCCGGCACCTCCGTGAGCTGGTGTACCGCCTCCTCGAGCGAGAGCAGTCCCCGGTCGCGCACCGCCGGGCCGAGCAGCGCCGTCGTGAAGCTGAAGGTGTCGATCATGTCGAGATGGGCGCCCGCGTCCGATCCACCCACCACCGTACGGGGGTCGAGCCAGGCCTCGGCCCGTGCCTTCCAGCTCGCCTCATCGTCTCCGGGGATCTGCGGCATGAACGAGGTCCGCAGGTCCTCGGCGACGGCGAGGTCGAGGAGCGCGTCGAAGGGCTCCACCCCGCGCGCGGCGGCAAGCTCGCCCACCGTGCGCCCCTCGAAGGCCCGGCCCGCCTCGGTGAAGGCCTCGTCGATCCGCATCTTCTCGAAGCCCGCGAGGGCGCGGAAGACCCCGGCCTCCTCGGAGTGCGCGCCGCGCAGCATCCTCTCCCGCACCGCGGGATCCGCCAGGGCGGCCTTTCGCTCCGCCAGGGGAAGGGAGAGGACCTCGCCCCAGCCCGGAAAGGCGTCGAGCACGAAGCCCGAGCGGAAGTTCAGGCGGAGCGTCATCACCTGGGGCAGCGTCAGCGCGACGACACGCGCGCCCCGCTCGGCGGCGACGTCGGAGGCCCGGAGCTGCTCGCGCCACAGGTCGGACCAGGAGCTCACGCCGAGGACGTTCCAGTTGAGCGGACGGCGGGCGGCCAGCGAGAGCTCCGTCATGAGGTCCACCACCGCCTCGCTGAATGGCCCCACCGTGGGGATGAACTCGAGGGTGGTGCCGGGGTGCCGCGCCAGCCGGGAGGCGAGGGC
>JALSIO010000813.1 GCA_026989995.1 Myxococcales bacterium | reverse complement strand
ATCCCGCTCTTGCGGAGCAGGTTGGTGAACTCGAGGATCTTCTTCTGCACGTCCTAGTGGAGGGCGCCGCGCTTGGGCGCGGGCCGGGGCGCCGCCTCCCCCTTGGTCTCCGCGCCGGCCTGCTTCAGCCCGAGCAGCCGGGCGAGCTCGGCCTGCGCCTTCTGGATGTCGGCCTCGTACTTGAGGATGACGTTCAGCGTGCCGGAGACGAGCTCCTCGTCGAGTTCCCGCGCATTGAGCACGAGCAGGGCGCGCGCCCAGTCCAGGGTCTCGCTGATGGATGGTGTCTTCTTGAGGTCGAGCTCGCGGAGCTTCTGCATCATCGCAACCACGGCCTCGGCGAGGCGCGCGTCCACCTCCGGCACCTTGGCCCGCAGGATCTCCCGCTCGAGCTCCTCGTCCGGGAAGTCGATGTAGAGGTGCAGACAGCGGCGCTTGAGGGCGTCGCTCATCTCCCGGGCGTCGTTGGAGGTGAGAAAGACCAGGGGGCGCTGGGTGGCCTCGAAGGTCCCGATCTCGGGAACCGTGACCTGGAAGTCGGAGAGCACTTCGAGGAGGAAGGCCTCGAACTCGGGGTCCGACTTGTCCACCTCGTCCACGAGAAGCAGCGCCGGGCGGTCCGCCGTGATGGCGCGGAGCAGCGGGCGGGGCACGATGAATCGCTCCGAGAAGAAGACGTTGTCCTCCCGGCCCACGCGATCGGCCGCCTCCCGCAGCGTCCGGGCCCCTTCCATGGCCTGCGTGAAGCGCTCCTTCAGGATCTGCGTGTAGAGGAGCTGCTTCGAGTACTCCCACTCGTAGAGTGCCTTGGCCTCGTCGAGCCCCTCGTAGCACTGCAGCCGGATCAGGTCCCGGCCGGTGGCGCGTGCCACCACCTTGGCGAGCTCGGTCTTTCCCACGCCCGCCGGACCCTCGACGAGGACCGGCTTCTGCAGCTTCTCGGCCAGGTAGACCACCGTCGCGATGTTCCGGCCCGCGATGTACTGCTGCTCCGAGAGCGCCCTGGCGACGGATTCCACGCTGTCGAACATCGCTTCTCCTGATGCCCGCGCCCACGCGCGGGATTTCGAGCCTGCCCTTCGGACTCAGCTCATGAGGTGGAGGACGTGGCCGAGCTTCTCCTTCTTCGTCCGAAGGTACTCGAGGTTCTGCTCGTTGGGCTTCACCTCGAGCGGGATCCGCTCGACGATCGTGAGGCCATAGCCCTCGATCCCGGCCCGCTTTCCGGGATTGTTGGTGATGAGCCGCATGTTGCGAACGCCGAGGTCGAGGAGGATCTGCGCCCCGACCCCGTAGTCCCGCAGATCGGCCGGGAATCCCAGCCGCTCGTTGGCCTGGACCGTGTCGAGGCCCTCGCGCTCCTGCAGGGCGTAGGCCCGGATCTTGTTCTTGAGCCCGATGCCTCGCCCCTCCTGGCGCATGTAGAGGATGACGCCCCGGCCCTCGGCGTCGATCATCCTCATCGCGGCCTCGAGCTGTTCGCCGCAGTCGCAGCGCAGCGAGCCGAAGGCGTCACCCGTGAGGCATTCGCTGTGCACGCGGACGAGGACGGGCTCGTCGCTCTCGATCTCGCCCTTGACGAGCGCGATGTGGTCGACGCCGTCGATGTCGTTCTCGTAGACCACCGCCCGGAAGAGACCGCCGGCCGCCGTCGGAAGCGTGGCCTCTGCCGCGGGCCGCACCAGCCGCTCGTGGCGCAGCCGGTACTGGATCAGGTCGGCGATGGTGACGATGAGCAGGTCGTGCCTCCGGGCGAATTCCACGAGGTCCGGCATCCGGGCCATGGTGCCGTCGTCGTTCATGATCTCGCAGATCACGGCCGCCGGTTTGAGCCCCGCGAGGCGCGCGAGATCCACCGAGCCCTCGGTCTGGCCGGCCCGGCGCAGGACGCCGCCCCGACGGGCCCGCAGGGGGAAGACGTGGCCCGGCCGGACGAGGTCCTGGGGGCGCGTGTCGTCGGCGATGGCCACCTGGATGGTGCGTGCCCGGTCGGCGGCGGAGATCCCCGTGGTCACCCCCTCCCGGGCCTCGATCGACACCGTGAAGGCCGTCCCGTAGCCGGAGCTGTTCTCCGCGTCGGGCACCATCATGGAGAGGTGGAGTGCCTCGAGCCGCTCCTCGGTGAGCGGCAGGCAGATCAGGCCGCGCCCGTACTTGGCCATGAAGTTGATCGCCTCGGGCGTCACCTTCTCCGCGGCCATGCACAGATCGCCCTCGTTCTCCCGGTCCTCGTCGTCCACGAGGATCACCATGCGGCCGGCGCGGATGGCCTCGAGGGCCTCCTCCACGGTGGCCACGGCGTCCCGGAACTCGCCCCGGGGCCGGAGGGTTCGCACGCGCTGGGTGGAAGGCATCGTCATTCCGATCGAGCAAGGTCCCGGCCCCGCGGCAGCCGCCGCGGGGTCCGGGCGACGGATCTCGGGCGCGGAGACGGGCGAAGGCCCGGGGAAACATAGATGCCGTTGACTCGGTGGTCAACGAATGGGCCCCCGCGGGGTGCGGGCGGGCCGGCCGGCGAGGCGGGCGCGGGCGCCTCAGGCGCGGGGCGGAGCGGCCTTCTCCTCGCCGATGTTCTGGAACACGCCGGCGAGGAAGTCCTCCTCGGTGAGCTGGAACTTCTCCTGGAAGCCGTGCTTCTGGTCGAGGTCCCGGTACAGCCGCCGCATCAGCTCCCGGAAGGTCTCGAGCACCCCCTCGCCGCGGATGGCCACCGCCGGAAAGGTCGGGATGTCCCCCCAGGACTGCCGGATCTCGGAGAGGGGTTTGATGTCCGGAAGGTCGCGCTTGTTGAACTGCACCACCTTCGGAATCGAGTCGAAGTCGATCCCATTGGAGCGGAGGTTGGCCTCCATGTCGCGCCAGGAGTAGGCGTTGGCGCTCGCGGAGGAGCGCTGGGAGTCGGCCACGAAGACCACCGCGTCCGCTCCGGCGAGGACCACCTTGCGGGTGGATTTGTGCATCACCTGTCCCGGCACCGTGAAGAGCTTGATCTTCACCGAGAAGCCCGCGGCGCTCGCGAACTCGATGGGCAGGAAGTCGAAGTAGAGGGTGCGGTCGTCCGCCGTGTCGAGGGTCACCATCCGCCCCCGGGCACGGGGGTCGATCATCTTGTGGAGCTCCTGGAGGTTGGTGGTCTTTCCGGAGAGGGCCGGCCCGTAGTACACGACCTTGACCGTGATCTCCCGGGCCGCCAGGTTGACCTGCACCATCCTCTCTCCTCCGTGGCCGCCGGCGCACCCCGCCCGCGGCCCTCCACCACCGGACCTCCTGCCTCATCGACCGAACCGCCAGGGGAGTGAAGCGACGGGGGAACCGGAGCCCCGCGGGGGACACCCCCCCTCCTCGCCCGGCCCGGCCCCTCAGCCCTTCCGAAAGAGCTCGAGCAGCTCCCGGGCCGCCGCCGCCGGGGTGATCTCGTGGTTTCCCACCGCCGCCTCGAGGGCCTCGATCCGCCCCTCCACGGCCGGATGCTCCCGGAAGGCGCGGTGGAGCTCCTCGTCCACCAGGGACCACATCCAGGCGCGGGCCTGCTCCCGCCGGCGCTCCACGAGCTCGCCGCTCTCTTCGAGGGCCCGGCGGTGCGCGCGCACCGTCTCCCAGACCTCCGGGATGCCGCGCCCGGTCCGGGCGCTCAGGCACTGGACCCGGGTCTCGAAGCTGCGCGAATGGGGGCGGAGGAGCCCGAGGGCGCGTTCGTACTCCGCCCGGGTGCGCTCCGCGAGCGGTTCGAGCTCGCCGTCGGCCTTGTTCACCAGGAGCAGGTCCGCGAGCTCGAGTACCCCGCGCTTCAGGCCCTGGAGCTCGTCGCCCGAGCCGGGCTGGAGGAGCACGGCGAACAGATCCACCATCCCGGCGACCGCGACCTCGGACTGGCCCACACCCACGGTCTCGACGAGCACCACGTCGAAGCCCGCCGCCTCGCACACCAGCATCGCCTCTCGGGTCCGGTGGGCGACGCCGCCGAGCGAACCGCCCGAGGGCGAGGGACGGATGAAGGCCTCCGGACGGCGCGAGAGCTCCTCCATCCGGGTCTTGTCGCCGAGGATCGAGCCGCCGCTGACCGGGCTCGAGGGGTCGACCGCGAGCACCGCGACCCGGAGCCCTCGGTCGACGAGGTGCAGGCCGAAGGCCTCGATGAAGGTGCTCTTGCCGACCCCGGGGCTGCCGGTGATCCCGAGCCGGTGGGCCCGACCGCTCCGGGGGAGCACCGCCTCGAGCACCTTCTGGCCCACGGCGAGGCGGTCCGGGCGCCGGCTCTCGAGGAGGGTGATGGTCCGGGCGAGCACCCGTCGGTCGCCCGCGAGCAGGCCGCGGACGAAGGCCTCGGCCTCCCGCTCGGCCGCAAGGGCATCGGTCATCGGCGGGCGCGGATCGCCTGGAGGACCTCCCGCGCGGCCTTCGGGATGGGGGTGCCCGGTCCGAAGATCGCCGCCACGCCGGCCTTGCGGAGCTCCTCGTAGTCCTTGGGCGGAATCACCCCGCCCACCACGACCGCCACGTCCCGCGCCCCCGCCTCCTCGAGGGCCCGGATCAGCTCCGGAACCAGCGTCCGGTGCCCACCGGCCTGGCTCGAGATGCCGACCGCGTGTACGTCGTTCTCCACCGCCTGGCGCGCCACCTCCTCGGGCAGGGCGAACAGCGGCCCCACGTCCACGTCGAAGCCGATGTCGGCAAAGGCGGTGGCGATCACCTTCATGCCCCGGTCGTGGCCGTCCTGCCCGAGCTTCGCCACGAGGATGCGGGGCCGCCGGCCCTCCTCCTCCGCGAAGGCCTCGACCTCCCGCCGGACGGCCTCGAACTCCTCCTCTCCCTGGTAGGCCGAGCCGTAGACCCCGGAGACGGTGCGGATCTCGGCGCGGTAGCGGGTGAAGACGCGTTCGAGGGCCTCGGAGATCTCGCCCACCGTCGCGCGGGCCCGCGCGGCCTCCACCGCCCGCTCGAGCAGGTTGCCCTCGCCGGTCCGCGCCACCTGCTCGAGGGCCTCGAGGGCCCGCCGCACGGCCTCCGGATCCCGCCGGCGGCGGACCTCCTCGAGGCGCCGGATCTGGGCCTCCCGGACCGCGGTGTTGTCCACCACGAGCACGTCGATGTCGGGCTCGTCCTCGACCTGGTAGCGGTTGACGCCGACGATCACGTCCTCGCCCCGGTCGATCCGCGCCTGCCGCCGCACCGCACACTCCTCGATCCGCAGCTTGGGCATGCCCGTTTCGATGGCCCGGGCCATGCCGCCCATCTCCTCGACCTCGTCGATGACCTTGCGCGCCTCCCGGGCGAGGCTGTGCGTCAGCGACTCCATGAAGTAGGAGCCGCCGAAGGGATCGACGACGTGGGGAATCCCCGTCTCGTGCTGGAGGATGAGCTGCGTGTTGCGGGCGACCCGGGCGGTCTGGTCCGTGGGCAGGGCGAGGGCCTCGTCGAGGGCGTTGGTGTGGAGGGACTGGGTTCCGCCGAAGACCGCCGCCATGGCCTCGATCGTGGTCCGGATCACGTTGTTCATCGGGTCCTGCGCGGTCAGGCTCCAGCCGGACGTCTGGCAGTGGGTGCGCAGCACGGTCGACCGCGGATCCGAGGGCTCGAAGGCCAGCATCCGCTCGGCCCAGAGGAGCCGCGCCGCCCGGAGCTTGGCGACCTCCATGAAGAAGTTCATGCCGATGGCGAAGAAGAAGGAGAGCCGGGGCGCGAAGTCGTCGATGGCCAGACCCTTGCCGAGCGCCGCCCGCACGTACTCGATGCCATCGGCGATGGTGAAGGCGAGCTCGAGGACGGCCGTCGCCCCCGCCTCGTGCATGTGGTAGCCGCTGATCGAGATCGAGTTGAATCTCGGCATGTGTCGCGCCGTGTACTCGATCACGTCGGCCACGATCCGCATGCTCGGCTCGGGCGGGTAGATGTAGGTGTTCCGGACCATGAACTCCTTCAGGATGTCGTTCTGGATGGTTCCGGTGAGCTTCTCGGGGGGAACCCCCTGCTCTTCGCCGGCGACGATGAAGCAGGCCATCACCGGGAGTACCGCGCCGTTCATGGTCATGGAGACGGACATCCGGTCGAGGGGGATGCCGTCGAAGAGGATCTTCATGTCCTCGACGGAATCGATGGCCACCCCGGCCTTGCCCACGTCGCCCCGCACCCGCGGGTGGTCCGAGTCGTAGCCGCGGTGGGTGGCGAGATCGAAGGCCACCGAGAGCCCGCGCTGGCCGGCGGCGAGGTTGCGCCGGTAGAAGGCGTTCGACTCCTCCGCCGTGGAGAAGCCCGCGTACTGCCGGATCGTCCACGGCCGGTTGGCGTACATGGTCGCCCGGGGGCCCCGGATGAAGGGCCAGGCACCGGGGATGGTGTCGGTGTACTCGAGGGCCTCGAGGTCCGCCGCCGTGTAGAGCGGCTTCACCTCGATGCCCTCGGGCGTGGTCCAGAGCAGCTCCGAGGGGTCGCGTCCCTTGAGCTCGCTTCGGACCAGCTCCTTCCAGCGCTCGAGGTCGGCCCGCTGGGGCACGGAGGCGGGGCCGAGAGGGCTCCCGGCGGTCTTGGCCATGATCTCGCGTCTCCCTGGTATCGCCCGGCGCGGCGCGGGGCGAGGGTAGCCGCCCGCGCGAGCGCGGTCATCCGCGGCTACATCGAGCGGCGGTAGCGCCCGCCCACCTCGAAGAGCGCCTCCGTGATCTGGCCGAGGCTGGCCACGGTGACGGTCTCCATCAACTCCTCGAAGACGTTCTCCCCCGCGAGGGCCACGCGCTTGAGACGTTCCAAGGCACCGGGCGCCTCCTCCGCGTGACGTGCGTGGAAGCGCCGCAGGTTCTCGATCTGGGTGCGCTTCTCCTCCTCCGTGGCCCGCCGCAGGGGCACGCCCTCCGGCTCCGGGCTCCCCTCCGGCGGCAGGAAGGTGTTGACGCCCACGACGGGCAGCTCGCCCGAGTGCTTCCGGGACTCGTAGAGCAGGCTCTCCTCCTGGATCCGGCTCCGCTGGTAGAGGGACTCCATGGCCCCGAGGACGCCTCCCCGCCGGGAAAGCCGCACGAACTCGTCGAGCACCGCGTCCTCGACGAGATCGGTGAGCGCCTCGATCACGAAGGACCCCTGGAGTGGATTCTCGTTGCGCGCCATCCCGAACTCCTGCTGGATGATGAGCTGGATGGCGAGGGCGCGCCGCACGGACTCCTCGGTGGGCGTGGTGACGGCTTCGTCGTAGGCGTTCGTGTGCAGGCTGTTGCAGTGGTCCTGGATGGCGGTCAGAGCCTGGAGGGTGGTGCGGATGTCGTTGAAGGCCATCTCCTGCGCGTGCAGCGAGCGTCCCGAGGTCTGGATGTGGTACTTGAGCTTCTGGCTCCGCTCGCCCGCGCCGTAGAGGTCGCGAAGGGCGATGGCGAAGATGCGCCGCGCCACGCGGCCGATCACGGAGTACTCGGCGTCGAGGCCATTGGAGAAGAAGAAGGACAGGTTCGGTGCGAAGTCGTCCACGGCCAGCCCGCGCGCCCGCCATGCCTCGAGGTAGGTGAAGCCGTTGGCCAGGGTGAAGGCGAGCTGGGTGATCGGATTCGCTCCCGCCTCGGCCATGTGGTAGCCCGAGACGGAGACCGAGTAGAAGTTCCGGACGCGGTTCCGGACG
>JALSIO010000812.1 GCA_026989995.1 Myxococcales bacterium | reverse complement strand
ACGACGCCATCAACCCCCTGCCGGGCCTCTCTGAGGCTGAGCTCTTCGAGCGGGCCGGGCTCCATCTCGTGACCCCGAGGCAGGCGCCGGCCTTCCTTCTCGAGTGGCACTATGGCGGCGGCCACGAGAAGGAGTACGTGGCGATCGCTCCGGGGGATTTCGTCACGCTGCGGGAGTCCGACGCCAAGCTGATTGAGGCGGAGCTCGGCGAGCAGGGGCTGCTGGTCGTGCCGCACGGCAAGGCTCCCGCCGACGCCGAGTGCCGGGCGGCTATCACGCGCGCCGCTTCGTACTGGCATGAGCGAGGCGCCCCGGCGCTTGCGGCCTACCGCCGGGACCGCGGCATCTCCCCGGAGGATCTCGAGGAGATGCGCGATATGCTGTGGCCGTATTACGCCGCGAAGGCGAAGGCCGAGGTGCTCCGCGAGGCGCTGGCCCCGGCCTCCGCCCGGAAGGCGAAGGCGGGCTAATCCGTGGCCCGCGCGCTGCGGAAGTGGTCCGCGCTGCGGAGCAACGTCCGGGACCTCATCAGAGACACTGGTGGCGGCCAGTCTCCGCCCGTCTACCACTGGTCTGATGGCGCCCTCCTCACGTTCTGGAACACAGCCCTAGACCTTCGCTTTCTCCAGCTAGCCGCCGAGTACGAGGGCTGGGGGGTGAAGGAGATCACCACCCCGCTCTCGACGACTAGCACCGTCTACGACCTCCCTGCGGGGCAGGACCGTGTGGCGAGAGTGCTGCTGCGCTTCGTCAACGGGAGCACGACCACGGACGTGCCTCTGGAGCGGGACGAGCTGGCGGACGTCGCCAGTACGAAGCCGAAGGGCTCGGTGATCTCGTACCGCCTGCTCGGGGACAAGCTGGTGCTCTCGTCGGTGCCTTCCAACGCCCCGAGCGGCACGCTCCTCGTGCTGGAGGTGGAGGATGCGCCTCCGCACTTCACTGACGACAACAGCGCGCTGCCTGCAGACTATCCGGCAGCCCTCGAGACGGTGCTGGTGTACGACACGGCCCTCATCGCGCTGGGCTCGGAGCAAGCGGCGGAGGGGGAGGCGGACCAAGCGTCGTACGCGACGAGCCTTGCGCGGATCCGGGACGAGCTGCTCGCCCGGCTGAACGACTACATCATGCTGCGCTCGCGCGGCGTTGTCGCGGGGCGGCCGTTCTACCTGGGGGACTGATGTGGCGAAGCGCCGGACGGCCATCCCGCTTCCGCTGACTGGCGGCCTCGCCACGAAGCTTTCCTCGGTGGAGGCCGCGGGGACGTATCTGTCCGAGGCCTCGAACGTCGACATGTTCGAGAAGTACCGGGCCCTCGGGCGGATCCCCGGCACCACGAAGGTGTCCCCGGCGCACCCGTCCGGGGTGCTCGGGCTGCACCAGTTTGAGTTCACGGACCCCGCGGGCCAGCGCTTCCGCCACCAGCTCTCGCATGCAGGCAACACCCTCTACCGCATCGAGAGCACGTCGAAGCTCGTCACACTCCGGACGGGGCTCGCGGCGGAGCGTCTGCGCGCCGTCGCGTCGCAGGACAAGCTCTTCCTCACCGGGCCCGCGCAGCACGATCTCCCGACGGGCGGCATCCGATACGACGGCTCCACTGTCCGGAACTGGGGCGTGCTCGCCCCCGGGCAGGAGGAGGTCGTCTACGACTCCATCAACGGGACGTCGGGGTGGACGGCCGAGGCGGGTGCGACGATCTACAACGCGCCGGCCTTGGCCCGAGACCAGGACGCCAACGGCGGGCTCGGCTTCGACAAGACGCCGGGCACGGTAGAGGCCGGCGCCGTCCGCGCCGGCGTGTCGCTAGACATGAGCACGGCCCCCTTCGGGCTCGTCTACCTCTGGTTCTACCTCCCCCTCGGGGCGCTGCCGAAGCTCGGCGGCGGGGGCCGGCCGGCGCTGTCGGTGACGCTGGGTGACTCCGGCCTCGCCAATGCCGACGTGCACTTCTTCTTCCCCGGGGAGCTGGCCCCCGGCTGGAACCTCCTCGCGATCGACACCACGAGCCCGGACCAGACGCTCGGCGCCGGCGCCACCCTGACGGCGGTGCAGTCGTACCGCGTGGCGGTGTTCACGAACGACGCGATGGCGGAGGTCAAGGGGATGGCGTGGGACCGGCTGTTCCGGTTCCAGTCCGGCGCCCCCACCGCCGCGGCGGGCGCCGCCGGCGCCATCACCGGCACCGTCACGTACCGCGTGACGTTCGTGACAGAGACGGGTGTCGAGTCCAACGCGGGCCCGCCGAGTACGGCCATCACGGTGGCCGGCAAGAAGGTGGATCTCACGCAGATCCCTGTCTCGGCGGATGAGCAGGTGGTTGCCCGACGCATCTACCGCGACCAGGACAACGACGCCACCTACCGCTTCGTGGCGCAGATCGACGACAACACCACGACCTCGTACACCGACAACGTGAGCTCGTCCGCGCTCGGCTCCGCTACTGCGCCCCTCGCGGGGGACCCCGCGATCGACAACAGCCCGCCGGGCCGGATGCGCGCGGTGGCACGGTACCTGAACCGGGTCGTGGGCATCGACGCCGACACGGGGCTCACGGTGAGGTTTTCGCGCCCCGGCCGCCCCGAGGCGTTCAAGATCGTGGAGCAGCTCACGGTAGATCGTGAGCTGGTGGCTCTCGCGCCTCACGCTAACGGCCTGCTCCTCTTCGCGACGGATCACACCTACTTGCTCGTCGGGGACGGCGTCACGTCGCCTTTTCGCATCCAGGACGTGCCGGCGAGCAACGGGGCGGACGGACCCTTCACGACGCTCACGCTCAAGGGTCTGGTGTTCAACGTGCGCGAGGACGACCTTCTCCTCACTGCGAATGTTCTCGACCCGTGGGTGGTCTCGCTCGCGGTGTCGGATCGCCTCGCGGCATTTGACACGCCGCGGGACATCGAGATAGGGCACCACCGCGAGCGCCTCGCTGTGGTGCTGCTCGGCAAGATCAACGGGACGCGCAAGCGGGCTCTCGTCTATCAGTACGGCACGGCCCTCGAGTCAATGATCGGTCCGGAGGGCGGGGCCGGCGTGGACCCCCGCGACCTTCGTCTCGGGCGGTGGCTGACGTGGGATTTTCCGGTCGAGTTGACCTGCCTCGAGGAGGTGGAGCGCGGAGACGACCTTCCGCAGCTGTGGGCCGGGGGTTCCGACGGGTACGTCTACCGGATCGCAGCGCCCGGGGCCGTGACGTGGGCGGGCGGGTCGGCGATTTCGTCCGCTATCACCTTCCACGCCATGCCGCTGGGGCTGCGGCCGTTCGGCGAGGGCATCGCGCGGTCGCTCGAGCTGGCTGTCAGCACGACGACCGGGGCCACGCTGGACGTGACGGTCGACATCCTCAACCACCCGGACAGCGATCCCGTCGCCACCGCGGCGTTCACGGTGGCCATCCCGGCTCCCGGCGGCACGCGCATTCTCCCTATCCCCGGCGGGGCGCGGGGGGCGTGGGCCCGCGTCAAGATCTCCCACTCGGCGGCGCGAGAGACGTACGTGCTTACGTCCGCCCTGCTGCACGCGATCCAGCGCACCGAGGAGCGCGGCGATGACTGAGATCAACCTGCTGTATGAGCATGTCACGCGGCTCACGCAGGCTGTCCGCGAGATGACTCAGAAGATTGATGAGGTCGACGCGCGCACTCAGCTGCACCCGAGGGCTGCGGGAGAGTCGAGGCTTACGGCGCAGGGGATTCCGCCCACTCCGACTGGCTTGGCGCTGGTCGGCAGCACGGTGAAGGGCGCTCAGATCCAGTGGCAGACTCCCGCAGTGCGGGGGCTCCGGTACTTCGAGGTCCAGGTCGCGGACGATCCCTCCTTCATCACGAATGCGCAGACCTTCGTGACTCGCGACACCACCTTCTCGATCTCAACGAAGGACGCGACGACGCGCTATGTTCGCGTGCGGGCAGTGGGCTCCGGAGGAGCCAGCCCATTCACCCATCGACTCAACGTATCGACGGGGCTCGTTGAGACCGACGACATCGCACCCGGGGCGGCGTTCCTGCTGGAGCAGATGATCCTCTCCGACAGCGATCCGGTAAACCCCTTCTACACGATCGACTCGGAGAGCACGGACCCCGCCAAGCGGACGTGGACCTCCGATCCGCTCATCGTGTCGGTGCCGGACGCGCAGACGATCGTGTCGCCCCTGGTCTCCATTCAGGGGACGATCTTCTTCCAGTACTCCTCGGGGCAGAACCGCATGACCGTCACTCTCGACCGCGAGAACGCGGACACCGGCGAGAAGGCGGAGCCCGACACCGCGCTGATCGACTTCCACAGCACGATCAACGCTCCCTCGAAGTTCGTAGTGCCGGCCTTCGCCACGTTCCACGCGCCTGGGCCCGGCACGTTCCGGTACACCCTGACGATCGCCGTCGAGGACCATACCGGCGACGCCAACCTGCTGCAGTTCACGCCCGAGCGGATCGTGATGCAGTTCATGCTGAACAAGCGATGAGTCAGCGCTACGCCACGTTCATTCTCCCCGCCCCCGACGGCCGCCGCATCGCGCGCGTGTGGCTGCGGCTGCACGAGGGCCCCCCGCCGCGGGGGTGGCTCGAGGTTGCGGACCCCCGCCTCGCTAGTGCGGTGACGTCGTCTCCCGGTCTCTTTTACCTCGACACCTCGGGGCGCGTCCTGAAGAAGACGAGGGTGTCAGTCCGGCCGCATCAGCGTAAGGCGCCGGGGGACGGGCAGTCCACCATCCGCATCTCGTTCGATGGCCGGCCGCCCGACCGCGCGCTTCGGGTGCGGCTCAACGACCGGACGATCGTAGTGCCTGCGGACGAGGACCTGGAGCTGATGTGGCAGGGGGCCGCGCAGGTCGCGATCGAGGTTGACCCTGCGGAGTACGATATCGTGTCGGACCCCGCGATCGTGGAGTTCACTGGATGAAGTTCCGAGGCCGAGGCGAAGAGCGGGCGACGGGGCTGCCGGTTGACCAGGTGATCGCAGACCTGTGCAACCTGCGCGAAACCAGCGATCAGATCCAGATCCAGCTTCGCGAGCTTCGGAGCCTCATGGCGGGAAACCTGTCTGAGATGGTGGGTCTCCTGCGTGAGATGCGCGACCTCCTCCGCGCCCTGAACGATCAGACTCGTTCGGGGATTCAGGAGGCGTACAACGTCCGCCGCGAGATGGTGCAGACGCAGGCGCGCACGGAGAAGCTCCAGCGAATCATGAAGACCACGGCTCGGCTGGAGCTGTGGCTGGCGCAGCAGAATGATGCGCGGGCCCGTGGCCTGCCTCCGCCGCCCGAGCCCCCGCCGGCCCCGGACGAGGAGCCGCTAGTGCGGCCGGGCGGCGGTCCGGGCCCCGGACCCGGGAGGACGCTGTGATGGCGAAGCGCACGGGCGACACGGCGGCCAGGATCCGCCGACTGGTCTCGATTGGCCGAAAGGAACTGCGCCGATACCGGGGGCAGCCCCTCCGCGAGCTCGCCCTGGCGCACCTGTTCTCCTGCCTCTCGTACCTCGAGAATCTCGCGGTCCTCTCCGCGGAGCGTGGCGCCGGCATCCCCGGCCAGTTGGAGGACGAGATCGTTCACCGCGCCGTCTTCCGCGAGCTCGCGCAGCCGCTCTTCCCGGCGCCCCTCTCGATCCGCCGGCTCACGGGATTCCTGGGCGACCTGGGATCGGAGGACAGCCGTGCCCTCCTCAACATCGTGAGCGAAGCCTGGCTGTCGACGACCTTTTCGCACGTGCGCGCGTGGGGGGTTGCCCCGAACCTCCTGCTAGCGATCGAGGAGGACGAGCGCCGGCACGTGGCGGGGGCCGTTGACGCCTTCCCGGGCGCGCCGGGCCCGCACCTCCGGCCCTATCTCCGCGAGTTGGAGGCCTTGCTCTGTTGGGTGGCCTCAGACCCCCGATTCGTCTTCCCGCTCGCGTTCCTGGGCGGTACGGAGGCCGTGGCGGCCCTAGCCGACGACGTTTCGGCTTCACACCGGGAAGCCTGCGCGGAGCTCGGGCTTCCGGCCGGGGAGGTGATGCGCGCCTTTGACCTCTGCCGCTCGTTGGCGTTCTCCACGCCTCGGAGCGGTCCTCCCCGCCGGGTCGATCTCAGCCTCCTTCCTTGGAGGCAGTCGGCGCTAAGCCTACAGCTGCCGCCGATGAGCTGTATCGTTCGCCCCCGGGTTCGTCGAAGCCTGCTGGACGCCGGCGGTGTGGAAAGTGCCCTCGGGGACGCGGTGGCATCGGCTTTTGCGCAGCACCCCGAATGGCGCCGGACGATCGTGGCCCCACGTGGGGAACTGTGGGAGCCACAGCAGACTGTGATCGGGTTCCGCCGGACGAGCGGGCGCGGGCCCGGGGCAGCCGTTGTGACGGCCTACGTGGACTACGACGGCGGCACCCGGCTCGATTCGATCTCGCGCCGTGCCACCGTCGCCCGCAGCTTCCCCGTTCGCCCGATTGAGGATCTCCGTGACGTGGCACCGCTCATGCCGCCGCCGGTATGCGCCGTCACCGTCACGGACTGCTCGCGCCTGTTCCCGGCGGGGGCGGAAGGCCACGCCCGTATCCCCCCGCTTGAGGGCGCGACGTGGGCCTTCACGATCGGCCCTCCGGGTCGGCGCTGCGGCTTTCGCCGGCGCGAGGTTCCGATCGGGATCGTGGCCGACCACCGGGCGCATGATGGCGCCGATCTCGGTGGTATGGCACACGCCGTTGTCTCGCATCTGGAGAGCGTATGAGCAAGTTTCTGAAGTGGCTCGCCTACCAGCAGTACCAGAACCAGGTCAAGTGGACGCAAGAAGCCCAGCAGCAGGTAGCCTTCGCCCGGCAGAGCATTTCTGAGAAGGAGGCCTACCGCCACACGATGGAATCGCTGCTCGGGACGGACGAGCAGGTCGCCGGACGCCTAGAGGTGACGGGCGACCCGCTCCGCACCCAGCAGCTACGCTCGCCCGTCGCGAGGACGGTCGGCGAGGTGCTCCGTCAGGGGCGCGAGATCCTCGACCCCGATTCGCCGACCTCGCGGCGGTTCTTCGAAAACGTTCGGGACGCGCCGCTCCGATCGATCGAGCTTCAGCGGCAGCAAGCCCGCAGGGCGCTCGCCACGGAGGAGCGCCAAGCGATCGGGCAGATGCAGGACGTGTCCCGGTCACAGCCCGCCGCCCGGGCGCCGTTCGCGGAGCGGGCCCTGGTGTCGCGGACGCGGGAGCAGTTCGCGCAGCGGGCGGCCGACGTCGAGGTTCAGGCCGGCATTGGCGCGGCGGACATCGAAGCGCGGGCGGGCGCGATGTACGAGCAGTTCTCGCGCGCCCTGGCGACCGACGCAGTGGGTCTGGCAGAGTCTTGGTTGGACTCGACCAGCTTCATCCGGAACGAGTACGTGTCGGCGATCGCGAACACGTACCTCGCGGCTACGCAGGCGCTCACCGCCTCCGCGCAAACCGCGGGCAACGCGTTCGCCACGGTCGCTTCCGCGGCCATCCAGGCCGACACCGCGCGGAAGCTCGCTAGGCAGAAGCGCAAGTCCACGCTCATCAACTTGGCCCTGCAGGCCGGGCTCATGGCGGCGTCGGCGGGCGCGGGGGCCGTGCTGGGCCCGGCTGTGGGGCTCACTCGCATGCAGGGCGCCTTCGTCGGTCTGACAGGCGTCGCACCGGGCGCGCTGTCCTCCGGCGGAGGCGGCGGCAACAGCGGCGGCGACGGGCAATCGAGCGGCGGGGGG
>JALSIO010000811.1 GCA_026989995.1 Myxococcales bacterium | reverse complement strand
CTTCCTCACGGGCGAGCAGCACGCGGTGCAGGGCGAGTGCCCGGCGGACCGCGCGGTTCACCGCGCGGCTCGAGAGGGTGGCTCCGGCGATGCCGTGGGTGCGTCCCGGCAGATTCTCGACCTGCGCCAGGGTGGCGCCCTCGAAGAGCGAGAGCCAGCGCGGGGACGGACGGTACTCCTCGGGTTCGTAGAAGGCGAGCACGCGGAGGTTCCGGATCTCGCCCTCGGGGCCGAGCACGATGAGAAAAGCCTCGGGCTGGGTGCGCACCGTGTGCACGTCGATGATGGCGTGGCCGAGCACGTGCCCGTCGGCTCGCGCGGTGTAGACCGTGACGAGGGGGGATTCGAGTGGAACCCGGGCGAGCTCCTCGATGCGGGCGACCCGCTTGGCCTCGAGCACGAAGTTGCGCCGTTCGACGCTCTCGGCGTCCGGGAAGGCCTCCGCCAGGGCGGCCTCCCGGGTCGTGTAGGCGCCGGCACCGGCGCGCCCGGCGGGCGCACCGGTGCCGAGCACCAGAGCGAGGAGGAAGGCGGCGAGCTTTCGGCTAGAACGCAAATCCCATCCCGAGACCCAGCTCGTCGGGGAGCTCTCCCCGCCGCGGGTCGAAGTTCCGGTACTCGAGCTTCAGCACCACGCCGGGGTGGGGCTTGAAGTTCACACCGGCGGTGGTGAGCCAGGTCGAACGCAGGTCGTTGCTGGTGAAGCCGCGGGGAACCTTGAACTGGGTATCCACGTACTCCACCCGGACGAAGGGCATGAGCGACATGTCGGAATCGAAGAGCAGCGGCCAGACGTCGTAGCCGACCTCGATGTATCCGCCGAGGGTCTTGTCGGCGATCGGCCGGTTGGTCGCCCGCATCAGCGCACGGGAGAGCTCTCCGGCATCCGCGAGGTTCGTCATCGCGAAAAGGCCGCGCAGGTGCAGGGGGCCGCGCCGGTACTGCGCGTGCCCCTCGAAGATGAGCAGGTCTCCGTCCGCCAGGTCCCGCCCCATGAGCTCCTGGTCCTGGCCGGTGTCTCCCCAGTAGATCGAGCCGCCGAGCTCGAGTCCGTCGGCCGGGAACCAGTCGACGCGGGTGACCCAGGCGAAGTCCTCCGCGAGGGCGCGATTCCCGTTCTGCCGGCCGCCGCGGATCCCGGAGTCGCTGAAGCCGCGGGCGTTGAAACCGTTCACCAGGTAGGTCCGGTACTGCACCGTCTCGCCGAGGCTGCCCCAGAGGCCCACCCCCACCTCGCGCCAGGTCGTCGGCAGGATGCGCCTCTCCGTCTCGGGTCGTTGCACGCCGAGGAAGAAGGGCGGCTCGTGGATCTCGTTGATGAAGCCCATCGGCGGCAGCAGGACCCCCATGCGGAGGTTGGCCCAATCCGTGAGGAGGAAGTCGAGCGTCATGAACTCCACGGACACGGAGCCGGAACCCGAGGTGATGGTGGCGCCGCCGGTGGACCCATGCTCGAATTCGAGCTCCGAGTTGAAGATGATGCGATCGGTGAACTTGTATCCGAAATAGAAGACCAGGCGGAGTGCATCGGCGCGATCCAGGGCCTCGTCGGAGACGAGCACACCGTTGGATACGGTGCTGCCCGCAGCCGAGTCGCCGACGAAATTCGTGTAGACCACCTCGCCATAGCCCGCGATGGACAGGCCGCGGTCCACGTGGAAGACCTTCGAGGCCGCGGGCCCGAAGCCGTAGAGGGGCTCGAGCCCCTCCACCTCCGGCACGGCGGCGGCCTCGCGCAGGCGGGTGAGCTCGTCGACGAGCACGTTCATCTTGGCCTCGAGGTCCTCGATCCGGTCGTCCCGGGCGCGGATCTGGTCCTCGAGCCGCTCGAGATCCGGGGACGCCCGCTCGGCGAGGGCGGGCCCGTGGGCGGCGAGCAGCGCGGTCACCATCGAAAAGGCCAGCAGAGGGCGGAGCGTCGTCTGCACCGATGCCTCCATGCACCGCCGGCGGAGTGCCGGGCGGTTGCGCGGGGCTCGGGGCTCACGGCCGCTGGCCTCGGGTTCGTTTGCGGGAACATCACGGACGCGGCTCCGGCGCGGCCGGAGACCGCAGGCCGCGGCGACGCGAGGGCGGCGCGAGGGGGACCACCACGGTGCGCTTGCAGCGCCGGCACTTGAGCTCGACCCCGCCGGAGACCAGCCGTGCGAGCAGGCTCCCGCAGCGGCAGCGGCAGTCGGCCGACGTCGGGGGGAGCAGGGCCGGTCCGCTTTCGGGATGGGGATGGGGCACGGGTGGGGTTCCCTCGGGCTCCCGGGGCGCGGTGGGGTCCGCGCCTCGTCGGGAATCCAAAGCGAAAATGAAAAGCATTTTCATTTTCGCGGCCAGCATAGGCGGGCTCGGGGAATCCGTCAACGCACGTCGGCGCGGGCCAGGGAGGCGGCCTGCCCCCTGCGGGGATCGCGCGGAGGCGCGACCCGCCGGCGGCGGGTCGCCGGTCACCGGCGGGTGGTGAGGAACTCCGCGGCGAGGGCATCCGTCCGGCGGAGCCGGCGGCTGATCTCCCGGGCGAGATTGAGCGCGATGGCGGCGAAGGTCTCCGGTCGCCAGTGGCGGATCGAGAAGAGATCCGGCCCGCTCATCGACAGCGTCGTCGTCGCTTCGAGTGCGCGGACCGTGGCCGAGCGCGGCTGGATGTCGACCAGGGCCATCTCGCCGAAGCAGTCGCCCGGTCCGAGGGTGCCGATCCGCTGGGCCGGTTCCCGCGGCCCGCCCGCCTTCACGACCTCCGCCGACCCCGACTCGATCAGGTACATGCGCCGGCCCGGCTCACCCTCCCGCACGATCTCCGCCCCGGTCGCGAAGCGGTCCCGCCGCAGGCGCCGCGCCACCTCCTCGAGCTCCTCCGCGCCGAGCCCCCCGAACAGCGCCGTCCGCCCGATCTCGGCCGGGTCTCCGCTCATGACTCCGTTTCCTCCTCCGGGCGGGGTTCGCGGGCCCCACCCCCGGTCCCGTCCTCGCCGGCGTCGCTCTCGGGACCGGTGTCGCGCGGCCCCTGGGGGTCGGTCGGAGCGGGCCTTCCGGGCTCGCGGCGCGCGGCGGCCCGGCGCCTCAGCGCGCGCAGGGTGCGCCCGAGGTCGAAGCCGCGCCGGCGTTCGAGCTGGAAGTAGTGGTCGCCGTCGCCCTTTACCAGCAGGCGCACCCGCTCACCGGCGAGGACCTCGGCCGGGGGCGCGCGATCCGCATCCACGGGGTGGTCGAGCTTCGCGAAGACCCGCCGCCCGTCGATCCGCAGGAGCGCCACGTGGACGGGCCCGCGCCCGGACTGGCCGGTGACGTGGATGGTGGTCGCGGCCTCCACGACCGCGCGGCTGCCGTGGAGCTCGGTGAGCGCCGTCCGCCTGCCGCCCTCGGTGTCGCTGGTGAAGCGGGTGCGCGGATGGGGAACCGGCTGGCGCTGTCGCCGGCTGTCGGCGGCCTCGACGAGGGTGACGTAGACGTTGTTGCCGGGCCCCCCGATCGAGTGCGCGAGGCCGATGCGGGCCCCCTTGACCCGGGCCCGCGGGTTCGGGAACCGCCCGGTGATCTGGAGGTAGTTCTCGGCGATCTGGAAGAGGCCGGTTCCGCCCACCGGGTGCCCGCGGGCCTTGAGCCCCCCGGAGAGGTTCACCGGCAGGCGCCCGGCGGGTCCGGTGACGGGGTTGTCGAAGGGGTGCGGGGGACGCCGCCGCAGACTGCCCACGAGCGCCTCCACGGCTTCGTCCGGCGCGACGAGGCCGAGGTCGGCGAGGTTGATGGGGAGCAGGCTGTTGAAGGCGTCGTGGGCCTCGACCACCAGCCCTTCGAGCTCGGTCGGGTCGGGGATGCCGGCCTGCCAGCAGGCCACCCGCATCGCCTGCCGGGTCGCGGCGAGGCCCGAGAGCTCCTCGCGGTCGAGGATGGACGACGTGTCGGTGGCGGAGCCGAGCCCCGCCACGCGCACCGCCTGGGGCCTCGCGGTGAGGATGACCGCGGCAGCCCCGTCGCAGATGGGGGAGCAGTCCTTGCGCAGGAGCGGCGTGGCCACGGGGAGGTTCTTCTCCCGGTCGAAGTACGTCTCCTGCGGCTCGGGCCGCCCGTAGAAGGCCGCGAGCGGATTCTCGGCACCGAAGGCGTGGGCCCGCGCCATCAGCCGGGAGAAGGCCTCCGGCACCAGCTCGCCACGGATCTTGCGCTCCCGGAGCCAGGCCTGGGTGACCAGCGCGATCAGCGCGGGCATCGTGAAGCCGAAGCGTCGCTCCACGGGGTCGACGGTCTTCGACATGATCGCGGTGGCGCGCTCGGTGGTCACGGTCTTCATCCGCTCACCCGCGAGCACGAGCACGCTCTGGCAGCGTCCCGAGGCGATCTTGTAGTAGGCTTCGTGGAAGGCGGCGGCGCCGGTGGAGGACGCCGTCTCGGTGCGAACGGCGGGGATCCCGGTGAGCCCGAGCCGGTCGGCGACCTTGGCAGCGATGTTGGCGCGCCCCTCGAACTCCTCGCTGCACATCACCCCGATCTGCACCGCGTCGAAGCTGCGCACCGGGGAGTCGCGCAGCGCCAGGCGGTAGGCCTCGCCGAAGAGGTCGAAGACGCTGCCGAAGACGCCGCCGGTGAGATCGACCTTGGTGAGGCCGACGCTCGCGATGTACACCTCGGCGGGCACGCGGCGATTCTAGCGGAGGGCCGGGCGGCGCCTCCGGGGGAGGGACCGTGAGGCGGATCTTGATCGCGGTGGGCCTTCTGGGCGCCGTCATTCTCGTTCTGCTCTTCCAGACGCGCGGACCGTCGGTCTCCGAGGGATCGGTGCTCCTCGTGGAGCTCGGAGGCCGCTACCTCGAGGGGCCGGCGCCGCCGCTTCTCTCCCGACTCGTCTCCGAACCGGCCCGTCCGCTCGCCTCGGTGCTCTCGAGCCTGGCGATGGCCGAGCGCGACCAGCGGCTCGCAGCGGTCGTCTTCCGGATCAGGGACCTCGACATCGGCTTCGCCAAGGCCCAGGAGCTCCACCAGGCGCTGCTCCGGCTGCGCGAGCGCGGTCGCCGGCCGATCGCCTACCTCGAGGTCGAGAGCTTCACGGGGGCCAACCTCGAGTACTACGTCGCGAGCGCCGCCGAGGAGCTCTACCTCGCGCCGGGCACCGATTCGCCCCTGCTCGGCCTCGCGGCGGAGACGCTGCTCTTCGGCGGCCTGCTCGAACGCCTCGGCGTGGAGGTCGAGGTGGCGCGGATCGGCCGCTACAAGAGCGCGGCCGAGGTCTTCTCCCGCAAGGAGATGTCCGACGCCTTCCGCGAGGTCACCGAGTCCCTGCTCGACTCCTTCGAGGGGCAGCTCGTCTCGGGGATCGCCGCCGCCCGGGGGCTCGGCCCGGATGCGGTGCGGGAGGCCATCGACGCGGCACCCGTGGGCGCCCAGGGGCTCCTCGCCCGGAAGCTCGCCGACGGTGAGCGCTTTCTGGACGAGATCCTGGACGAGCTCGGCCGGGAGCGGGTGGTGAAGGAGGCGGTCTACGCCGCGCAGGACCCCTCGGCGGTGGGCTTCGAGCCCGTCGCCCGGGTGGCGCTCGTCTACGGCAGCGGGCCGGTGGTCACCGGCAGCGGAAGGGGGCGGCCGGGCGGCGACCCCGTGCTCGCGGCCGACACGGTGGCGGAGGCGCTTCGCACGGCGGCGGAGGACGAGGACTTCGACGCCATCCTGTTCCGCATCGACAGCCCGGGCGGCTCGGCGCTGGCCTCCGATCGGGTCTGGAGGGCGGTGGCCCGCGCCCGGGAGGCCAAGCCGGTGGTGGCCTCCTTCTCCGACGTGGCCGCCTCGGGCGGCTACTACGTGGCCTGCGGTGCCAACGCGATCGTGGCGGAGCCGACGACACTCACCGGGAGCATCGGGGTCTTCGTGCTCCGCCCGGTGATCGCCGGCCTTCTCGACCGCCTCGACATCGGCTACGAGACCTTCACCCGGGGTCGCTTCGCGGGGCTCGCGACCTCCACCCGCCCCCTCGACGAGGAGTCCTCGCGCCGGCTCGCGGCCCAGGTGGCCGAGGTGTACGCGACCTTCGTGGACCGGGTGGCGGAGGGCCGGGGGCTCGACGCGGCCGCGGTCGACCGGGCCGGCCAGGGTCGGGTGTATACCGGCGAGCAGGCCCTGGCCCGGGGCCTGGTGGACGAGCTCGGCGGGCTCCGCGCTGCCGTGGGCCGGATCCGCACCGAGCTCGGCCTGGCGGAGGACGCCGACGTGGCGCTCTTTCCGCATCCGCCGCCGCCCACGCTCGCGGAGCAGATCCGGCAGGCGCTCTCGGGCGTGGCGGTGGCGGGCGCCGGGCTTCCGGCGGAGCAGGTGCTCCCGCGAGCGCTGCGGGAATGGCTGGCCGTGGTCCGGGCGGTCCCGGCCGGGAGCCCGCTGGCCCTGCTCCCGGTGGCCCTGGAGCTGCGCTAGCCGCCCGGGCCCCCGGTGGTGGCCGGGGCACGGGTGGGGCAGGCTCCCGCCGGGCGGGGGACGCCGGAGGACGGGATGCGGGTCGAGAAGAAGGTCGAAGTGGCACGGCCGCGCGAAGAGGTGCTCGAGGAGCTGTGGCGGGACGAGACCTTGACCGGGCTCTTCCCCGATGCCGAGACCGAGATCGTCGAGCGCGCTGCCGACCGGAAGACCACGCGGACGCGCTACCGCGCCCTCGGTCGCGACGGGGTGGCCACCTTCCACTTCGACCGTCTCCCGGACGGAAACCTCGCCTTCGAGAAGGTGTGCGACGGGAAGGTGTGGCGGGAGCTCTACGGCGAGGTCACCGTCGAGGAGCGGGGCGGCCGGACCCGGATCCACCTCACGATGGAGGGGCGGACCCGCCCGCTGGTCCCCGAGCTCGCGATTCGCGGCCCGCTCAAGGAACAGCTCGAGGAGATGGCCCGGGCCCTCCGAAGGCGCTTCGGGGGATAGGGTGGCGATGCTCCGGGCCAGCGATGGGGTCGAGCTCTACGTCGAGGTCCACGGCGAGGGACCGGCCGTGGTCCTCTCCTGCGCCTACTGCACCACCTGCGAGAACTTCCGACCCCAGGTGGAGACGCTCACCCGGGCGGGCTACCGCGTCGCGATCTGGGACTACCGGGGCCACGGCCGCTCGCAGGTACCGGCGCGCGATGAGAGCTACAGCATGGCCCAGGTCGTGGACGATCTCGGCCGCGTGGTCGACCTGGCCTCGACCGACGCCCCCGCCGTGGTGGGTGGCCTTTCCTTCGGGGGGCTGGCGTCCCTGCACCTCGCCCTCGCGCGGCCCGAGCGCGTTCGCGCCCTCCTCCTGCTGGACTCGGGGCCGGGCTTCAAGAACCCCGAGGCCCAGGCGCGCTGGGAGAAGCAGGTGGAGCGCACGGCCCGCTTCGTCCTCGAGCGCGGCATGCGCGACTTCGTGCGGGGGCGCGCGGCTCCCACCCTCGTCGGCCGGCATCCGGAGCGACCGGAAGCCCGGGCGGCGGCGGCCGCGATCGAGGCCCAGGACCCGGCGGGGCTCGCGCGCTTCGGCCGGCGTGTGGCGGGACCCGCCGAGGCCGTCCTCGACCGGCTACCGGAGATCCGGGTGCCGGCGCTCGTGCTGGTCGGCTCCGAAGATGCGCCCTACCTGCGCGCCGCCGAGGTGATGGCCGCCCGCCTGCCCGCGGCGCGGCACCGGGTGCTCGAGGGCGCAGGGCACATCGGGAACCTGGAGCAGCGGGAGGCCTTCGACCGGGAGCTGCTCGACTTCCTCCGGGAGGTGGCTCCCCCGGGGCGGG
>JALSIO010000810.1 GCA_026989995.1 Myxococcales bacterium | reverse complement strand
GCCGTAGTGCTCGGCCACACCGACGACGAGAAGGTGGTGTCCCTCGCCGAGCCGCTCCGAAGGGAGAAGCTCAAGGTCGGTGACAACGTGCTCATCGACCCGCGCACGCAGTACGCCTTCGAGAAGATGCCCAAGTCGGCCGTGGAGGAGGTGGTTCTCGAGGAGGTCCCGGACGTCACCTACGAGGACATCGGTGGCCTCGGAGAACAGATCGAGATCCTGCGGGACTCCATCGAGCTTCCCTACGCCCATCCCGAGGTCTTCGCGGAGTACAAGCTCTCGCCGCCCAAGGGAATCCTGCTCTACGGCCCGCCCGGATGCGGGAAGACGATGATCGCGAAGGCCGTGGCCAACAGCCTCGCCAGGACCATCGAGGCCCGCACGGGGAAGGCCACCAGCGCCTACTTCCTCAACGTGAAGGGGCCGGAGCTCCTCAACAAGTACGTAGGGGAGACGGAGCACAAGATCCGCGAGGTCTTCATGAAGGCCCGCGAGAAGGCCAACGAGGACGTCCCCGTCGTCATCTTCTTCGACGAGATGGACTCGCTGTTCCGCATGCGCGGTTCGGGTGTCTCCTCGGACATGGAGGCGACCGTCGTCGCGCAGTTCCTCTCGGAGATCGACGGCGTCGAATCGCTGCGGAACGTGATCGTGATCGGGGCGAGCAACCGGCAGGATCTCATCGATCCGGCGGTGCTCCGGCCCGGGCGCCTCGACCTCAAGGTGAAGGTGCAGCGCCCGGACAAGCAGGCGGCGGTGGAGATCTTCGGCAAGTACCTCACGGCCGACCTGCCCTTCCACCGCAGCGCGGTCGAGCGCTTCGGCTCGGATCCGGAGAAGATCGCCCGAGGCATGATCGAGGAGGTGGTGGAGCACATGTACTCCACGGACGAGGAGAACAAGTTCCTCGAGGTCACCTACGCCAAGGGCGAGAGGGAGATCTTCTACTTCAAGGACTTCGCCAGCGGTGCCATGATCCAGAACATCGTGGCCCGGGCGAAGAAGAGCGCGGTCAAGCGCTTCATCGACAGCGGCGAGAGCGGGATCCGGGTCGAGGATCTGCACGAGGCGGTACGGCAGGAATTCAAGGAGAACGAGGATCTGCCCAACACCACCAACCCCGACGACTGGGCTCGCATCTCCGGCCGCAAGGGCGAGCGCATCATCAACGTGCGCACGCTCATGACCGGGATCAGCCGCAAGGAGCGCGAGATCGAGAACATCACCTCGGGCCAGTACCTGTAGCGCGGAAGCGCTTCCCGGGCGCGGTCTCGCCTGCCGCCGGCCCGCGCGGGCGCTGGCTCGAGGGATGGAGGCCCATGCGTGGGCCCGGAGGCCGGATGGCTGTACCCAAGGTGATGGGGACGGAGATCGAGTACGGGATCACGGTCGTGAACGACCGCGATTTCGATCCCATCTCGAGCTGTGTCCTCCTGGTGAACGCCTACCGCGAGGACTCCCCCGAGAAGATCCTTTGGGACTACGACCAGGAGAATCCGCTGGCCGATGCTCGGGGCTTCCAGGTCGAGGGGGAGAGGTACACCCCGAACCAGCAGGAGAACATCGCCCGCAACAAGACCCTGGCCAACGGGGCCCGCTACTACGTGGACCACGCCCACCCGGAGTATTCCTGCCCGGAGGTCACCAACGCCCGGGACCTCGTCGCCTTCGAGAAGGCCGGGGAGCGCATTGTCGAGATCTCGCGTCGGGAGGCCAACGCGATGCTCCCGGCGGGCGCGAAACTGCTGCTCTACAAGAACAACAGCGATCGGAAGGGCAACAGCTACGGATGCCATGAGAACTATCTCATGGACCGGCGAACCTCCTTCAAGCAGATCGTCGAGCACATGATGCCCTTCTTCGTCACGCGGCAGATCTACTGCGGCTCGGGCAAGGTGGGGAGCGAGAATCGGGCCGACCCCTGCGATTACCAGCTCTCGCAGCGCGCCGACTTCTTCGAGACGGAGGTGGCGCTCGACACGATGGTCAAGCGCCCCATCATCAATACCCGCGACGAGCCGCACGCCGATCGCGAGAAGTACCGGCGGCTCCACGTGATCGTCGGTGACTCGAACATGAGCGAGTTCACGATCTACCTGCGAAACGGCGTGACGGCCATCGTGCTCGCCATGATCGAGGACGGCGCGATCACCCGGAGCCTCTCTCTTCGCGACCCAGTCCGGGCGATCAAGGAGGTCTCGCACGATCCGAGCCTGCGAGCGGAGCTCGCCCTCGAGGGGGGTGGCCGCTGGACGGCGATCCAGATCCAGAAGGAGTTTCACGCCATGGCGCTCCGCTGGGCCGCCCGTCCCGATGCGGAGATCTCCGACGTGGACCGGGATGTGATCGAGCGCTGGGGAGAGGTCCTCGAGGCCCTCGAACGCGACCCGATGGAGCTCGCCCGGCACATCGACTGGATCATCAAGAAGCAGATGATCGAGTCGTTCATGGAGCGGAAGGGCCTCGACTGGGATTCGCCGCAGGTGCAGATGCTGGATCTGCAGTACCACGACCTCCGCCCCGACAAGGGCCTATACTACCTGCTCGAGCGGCAGGGAAAGGTGGAGCGCATCGTGGAGGATTCGGAGATCTCACGCGCCATCCACCGGCCGCCTGAGGACACCCGCGCCTACTTCCGCGGGGAGTGCCTCCGGCGCTACGGCAGCGAGGTCTTCGGTGTGAACTGGGACTCGATCTCCTTCGGCATCGGAGACGATCCCATCAAGCGGGTGCTGATGGCGGAGCCTCTCAAGGGCTCGCGAGCCCACGTGGAGGGCCTGCTCGATGCATCTCCCACCGCTTCCGAGCTGGTGGAGAACTTGCGGGCGTGAGGCCCGCGGGAGTGCGACATGATCCAGGGACTGGTGAATCCGAGGCGCGGAGACCGCCTCTTCGAGGTCGCCCGGGCCGCCGGGGGGCAGCAGCAGAAGCAGCGCCCCAAGGGCGGGGGCGAGGAATCCTCCGGCTCCGGCGACGGCGCCAAGAAGCTCGCCAAGAAGGGCGGTGAGCTCAAGGAGGAGATGGACGCCCTGATCGACGAGATCGACGAGGTTCTCGAGGAGAACGCGGAGGAGTTCGTCAAGAACTACGTGCAGCGGGGCGGCGAATAGTCGCACCGCTTCGCGAGGGGGGATCTTGGGGGGGGATCTGCTCTTCCGGCACCGGTACCAGGGCTCGAGCTTCACCGAGCTCCTGAAGGTGGACTACCCGCATCTGGACTTCGACTGGAGCGCTCTGGCGGGCCTCGCGCGCGAGCCGCTGCCCCACGGCACGACCGTGCTCGCCGTGCGCTATCGCGACGGCGTGCTGGTGGCCGGGGACCGGCTCGCCACGGCCGGCAATGCCGTCGCCTCGCGGGACGTGCAGAAGGTCTTCCCTGCCGACCGGCATTCCCTGATCGCCATCGCGGGTGCCGCCGGACCTGCCATCGAGATGGCACGGCTCATGAGCATCGAGCTCGAGCACTACGAGAAGATCGAGGGTGAGGCCCTGGAGCTCGAGGGCAAGGCCAACAAGCTCTCGCAGATGATCCGGCAGAACCTTCCCGCGGCCATGCAGGGGCTCGTGGTGGTTCCGATCTTCGCCGGCTACGACACCCGCCGCCGCCGCGGCCGGATCTGGAAGTACGACATCACCGGCGGACGCTACGAGGAGGCGGACTTCGACTCCACCGGCTCGGGGAGCGTCTACGCCCGGGAGTCGCTCAAGAAGAGCTTCCGCGAGGGGATGGACCGGGACGAGGCGCTTCGGGCTGCCATGCAGGCGCTGCTCGACGCCGCTGACGAGGACCGCGCCACCGGTGGCGTGGACCTCCTGCGCCGGATCTACCCGCTGGTGCAGATCTGCACGGCGGAGGGGATCGAGGAGATTCCGGACGAGCGCCTCGACGCGCTCTACCGGGAGCTGGTGGACGAGCAGGCCCGCGCCCGCTCCGGGGGAGGAGCGGGCTCATGAGCATGCCCTTCTACGTCTCGCCCGAGCAGCTCATGCAGGACAAGGCGGCCTACGCCCGCAAGGGCATCGGCCGCGGCAAGTCGATCGTCGCCATGGAGATCCAGGAGGGCATCCTGCTCGCAGCCGAGAACCCCTCTTCGAGCCTCTCCAAGATCGGGGAGATCTACGACCGGATCGCCTTCGCCGGGGTGGGCAAGTTCAGCGAGTTCGACCAGCTCCGGAAGCTCGGTGTGCGCTACGCGGACACCATGGGCTACGCCTACAGCCGGGACGACGTGCGCGCCAAGGCGCTCGCCAAGGCCTATTCCCAGGCCATCGGTGAGGTCTTCACCCGGGAGCTCAAGCCCCTCGAGGTGGAGGTCATCGTCGCCGAGGTGGGCGACGACCGCTTCGCAGGGCACGAGGCCAACAGTCTCTACAAGGTCACCTTCGACGGCAGCATCCAGGACCACCGCGGCTTCTGCGTCATCGGAGGCACCGCCGACGAGCTCCAGACGCAGATCCGCCGGGACTACCGGGAGGGGATGCCCCTCGGGGATGCGCTCCGGCTCGCCCAGGGTGCGCTGGGACGCGCCTCGGGCACCGACCAGCCGGTCGCCCCCGGGAACCTCGAAGTCTGCGTGCTCGACCGTTCACGCCCCCGCCGAAAGTTCCGCCGCCTCACCGCCGATGAGGTGGCTACACTGCTGGCGAGATAGGGACGCGACGAGCCGTGCAGAAGCGAATCTATGGCCTCGAGACCGAGTACGGGATCATCTTCACCCCGGAGGGCCGCAAGACCCTCCCGGTCGAGAAGGCCATCCGCTTCCTCTTCGAGAAGCTGATCACCACCGAGCACTTCCTGAACGTCTTCCTGGAGAACGGCGCCCGCTTCTATCAGGACACCGGCTGCCACCCGGAGTACGCGACGCCCGAGTGCGCAGCGCCGCGCCAGCTCATCGTCTTCGACAAGGCGGGTGAGCGCGTCCTCGAGGACCTCCAGAACTACGCCGAGGAGAAGATCCGGGAGGAACGGATCCCCGGGAAGCTCTCCATCTTCAAGAACAACACCGACTTCGTCGGCAACTCCTACGGCTGCCACGAGAACTACCTCGTCGACCGCGACGTGGATTTCTACTACCTCGCCGAGCAGCTCATCCCCTTCCTGGTGACCCGGCAGATCTATGCCGGGGCCGGAAAGGTCTTCCAGGCCCAGGACGGCGTGCACTACTGCGTGAGCCAGCGGGCCCAGCACATCTACCAGAAGATCTCGGGGACCACGACCAACGACCGTTCGATCATCAACACCCGGGACGAACCCCACGCGGATCGGGAGAAGTACCGCCGGCTCCACGTCATCGTCGGTGACTCGAACATGAGCGAGTACACCAATTTCCTGAAGGTCGGAGCCTGCGCCGTCGTCCTCCAGATGATCGAGGACAACTACATCAACAAGGACTTCACCCTGCGCAATCCGGTGAAGGCCATCAAGGACATCTCCTACGACACGAGTTGCCGGCGCAAGCTCCGCCTCGACAATGGGCGGGAGTACTCGCCGATCGAGATCCAGCGCGAATACTGCGAGATCGCCCAGCGCTACATCGAACAGTACCCCGTCTCCGACGAGCTCCGTCAGGCGGTGTTCATGTGGAGCCATGTCCTCGATTGCCTGGAGGACGACCCGAACCGGCTCGACACCAAGATCGACTGGGTGATCAAGCGTCGCCTGATCGAAAGCTATGTCGAGCGCTTCGGGACGACCTGGAACGATCCACGGGTCTTCATGCTCGACCTGCAGTACCACGACATCCGGCTCGATCGCGGCCTCTACTACCTGCTGGAGCGGCGCGGGGCCGTGGAGCGGGTGCTCTCCGACGACGAGGTGATCAAGGCGAAGACCGAGCCCCCGTCGGATACCCGGGCCAAGATGCGGGGCGAGTTCATCAAGCTGGCCCGGCAGAACTCGATCCAGTACGACCTCGACTGGTCCAACATCCGCCTGGGCAACCTGCTCAACGTCCGGGTGATCTGCAACAACCCCTTCGAGACCGACACCGAGAAGGTCGCCGAGCTGGTGCGCACCATCCAGCGCACGAACCTCCGCAAGACCTCGCTCTCGAAGCTGGTCATCCAGTCCTGAGCCGTCCGGGCCACGCCACCCCTCGCGGCGCCGGCCGCGGTTCGGCACCCTCCCGGTCATGACGGACCCCGACCCGAAGGTCGTCCCCCTCCGCCAGCCCGCCTCCGAAGGGGCGGCGCCGGCGAGTCCGCCCGAGGGCGGTCGGCGGCGGGGCCTCGTGCTCCTGGCGGCGTTCCTCGCGGGGCTTCTCGTCCTCGCCGGCGCGGGCCTGCTCCGCGAGCGCGCCGCGCGGCTGGATGCCGAGGCCCGGGCCGGGGCTCTCGTGGCCGAGCTCGAGCGCGTCCGCGCCCGCGTCGAGGCCTACCGGCTCCACCTGGGAGAGGTCCGGGAGCGCGTGGGCGACCTGCAGCGCGAGCTCGAGGCGCTCGCCGGCCTCGTGGCCTCGGAGCCGGAGCCCCCGGCACCCGGCTCCGCCGAGCCCGGGAGCGCGGGCGCGCCGCAACGCCCGGCGGCGCCGGCCACGGAGGAAGCCGAGGCACCGTAGGGCCAATCCAGGCCCCCGCTGCCCGCGCCGGCGGACTGCGGCAGCCCGCCTCGGCGGGGCTCCGGGAGGCGCCCGGCAGGCCGCCCCCAGAAGAAAAAGCGCCCTCCCTCCGGGATGCACCCCAATTCGCCTCAACCCGTGCCGGGATCCTGCCGATCGGGAACACCAAGGGTCCCCCCGCCCGGCGAAACCCGCACGCAAGGAAGGGCGGCCATGATCATCGACCGGCTGTTCGGGATGTTCTCCAACGACCTGGCGATCGACCTGGGCACGGCCAACACCCTCGTCTACGCCCGCGAGAAGGGTCTGATCTGTTCGGAGCCGAGCGTCGTGGCCGTGGCCACCGGGGAGACGGGTGGTGCGCCCCGCGTGCTCGCCGTGGGCCACGAGGCCAAGGAGATGCTCGGGCGCACGCCCGGCAACATCACCGCCGTCCGGCCCATCAAGGATGGAGTCATCGCCGACTTCGAGGTCACCGAGGCGATGCTCCGCTACTTCATCCAGCGCGCCCACAACCGGAGCAAGCTCGTCCGGCCGCGCATCGTGATCTGCGTGCCGTCCTGCATCACCAGTGTCGAGAAGCGCGCGGTGCGCGAATCGGCCCTCTCGGCCGGTGCGAGGGAGGTCTACCTCATCGAAGAACCCATGGCCGCCGCCATCGGCGCTGGCCTCGATGTCACCGCCCCCACCGGAAACATGATCGTGGACGTGGGCGGCGGAACCACCGATGTGGCGGTCATCTCGCTCGCTGGCATCGTGACCTCGCGCTCCATCCGATGCGGCGGTGACACCATGGACGAATCGATCATCAACTACGTCAAGCGCAAGTACAACATGTTGATCGGCGAGCGAACCGCCGAGCTCGTGAAAATGACCATCGCCACCGCCTCGCCCCACGGCAAGACCGCCACCATGGAGATCAAGGGGCGCGATCTCGTGGCCGGCATCCCCAAGGTGGTGGTGACCACGAGCGACGAGATCCGCGAGGCACTGCTCGAGCCGATCCACGCCATCATCGAGACCGTCCACCAGACCCTCGAGCGGACCCCGCCCGAGCTTGCCGCCGACATCGTCGATCGGGGAATCATGCTCGTGGGAGGCGGGTCGCTTCTGCGCGATCTCGACTACGTGCTCCGGCAGGAGACCAAGCTCCCCATCCTGCGGAGCGAGGACCCCTTC
>JALSIO010000809.1 GCA_026989995.1 Myxococcales bacterium | reverse complement strand
CCCGGGGCTGCCCCCCGACCGGGGTGCTGCGGAGGATCCGCCCTGCGCGGGGGTCGGGCGGCCGTGCCGACGAAGGCGCGGTGGGATCACCGGGCGGGGGTGCCGGATCAGCCCGCCGCGGGGCGCGCGGAGCCTGGGGAGGCGGCGGGATCGCGGGCCATCAGCCGGAGACCCTCGGTCAGGATGAAGAGATCGGCGAGCAGGATGACGCTGCCCATGAGCGCGAGCAGCCACCGCTCCCCGAAGTGCCGGTAGTAGCCGGTCACCTCGCCCACCATCGCCCCGATGGTCACCGCACCCACGAAGAGCATGGGCACGAGGGTGTAGAGGTAGGGGCGGCCCTGGTGTTTGAGCCAGACGGAGACCACGAGGAGGGTCACGCCGGCGACGAGCTGGTTGGTGGTGCCGAAAAGCGGCCACAGGATCAGCCCCCCCCGCCCCTCGGCCTGCGTGAGCGCGAGGAGCAGTGCCGCGGCGATCCCGGCGGCGCCCGCCAGGTAGCGGTTGCGAAGCGGCGCCAGGGCCGGGATCTCCGAGGCCTCCGCGAGCTCCATGATCACCAGCCGCTGGATTCGCGCGCCGGTGTCGAGGGAGGTGGCGGCGAAGGCGATCACCATCACGGCCATGAAGGTCTTCGAGACCTCCGCGGGCAGGCCGAGGGAGGCGAGAAAGGCACCGCCGCCGCTCACGAAGGCGTCGAGCTTGGCCGACAGCCCGCTGGCCGCGCTCCAGCTCGCGTAGTGCTGGTGCCAGGCCTCGGTGGTGGCGAAGCCGGCGGTCGCGGCGAGCACCGCCAGCAGCCCCAGGGTGCCCTCGCCGAGCATGCCGCCGTAGCCGATGGGGCGTGCGTCGGTCATGCAGCCGACCTGTTTGCTGGTGGTGCCCGAGGAGACCAGGCCGTGGAAGCCCGAGATGGCGCCGCAGGCGATGGTGATGAACAGGAAGGGGATCATGGGCGGCGCACCGGGCGGGTGGAGTTGCACCGCCGGGGCCTTCACCTCGGGGTGCAGCACCAGGAGCCCCGCCGAGAGCAGGGCCAGGGCGGTGACGAGCTGGTGCGAGTTCAGGTAGTCCCGGGGTTGGAGCAGCAGCCAGACCGGGAGCACCGAGGCCACGAAGGAGTAGACGAGGAGGGCCACGACCCAGGTGCCCACGTCGATGCGGGTGATGGCCGGGAAGGCCTCGGCGAAGTCGGCGCCGAGGAAGACGGCGCCGAGAAGCACGGCATAGCCCGCCAGCGAGGGAATCAGGACCGGAACCCCGCGGCGGTAGATCAGCCAGCCGAGCGCCACCGCCACCACCATCTGCACGTTGATGGGGAAGATCGACGCGGGGTTGAGCACGAAGAGCGTGCCGATGATGTAGGCGAAGACCGCCAGCACGATCCAGATCAGGAACGAGACGATGAGCAGGAAGAGGGTGCGGACCCGGGGTGAGATCACCGTCCCCGCGATCTCCCCGATGGACCGCCCCCGGTTGCGCAGGCTGATCACGAGGGCGGCGAAGTCGTGGACGGCACCCATGAACACCGTGCCGAGCCCCACCCAGAGCAGCGCCGGCAGCCATCCCCAGATCACCGCGATCGCCGGTCCCACGATGGGCGCCGCGCCGGCGATCGAGGTGTAGTGGTGACCCCAGAGGATGGCTCGCGGGGTGGGGACGAAGTCGACCCCGTCCTCGTGGACCCGCGAGGGCACGGGTTCGTCCTCGGCCAGGGCGAAGATCCGGCGAGAGAGGTGGCCCGCGTAGAAGCGGTAGCCCGCCGCGAAGATGGCGAAGACCAGCAGCGCGAGCAGGGCGGCGTTCACGCGAACCACTCCGCGATCTGACGCTTCAGGAGCTTCCCCGCCGGGTTCCGAGGGAGGGGGTCGTCCACGAAGAGGATCTTCTCGGGGACCTTGAAGGCGGCGAGGTGGGCGCCGACGTGTCGCTGCAGGGCGGCGGGATCGGGGCGGCGCCCGGGAACCGGCCGCACCGCAGCGGCCACGCGCTCCCCGAGCTCCGGATCCGGGATGCCCACCACGGCGGCCTCGTCGACCTCCGGGTGCTCGGCGAGGCAGTTCTCGATCTCGACGCAGTAGACGTTCTCGCCGCCGCGCAGGATCATGTCCTTGGCGCGGTCGACCACCGTGAGGAATCCCTCCGCATCCACGAAGCCGATGTCCCCGGTGTGGAGCCACCCGTCGACGACGGTCTCGGCGGTGGCGTCCGGGCGGTTCCAGTACCCGGGCGTGACGGTGGGCCCCCGGAAGCGGATCTCCCCGAGCTCGCCCGGGTCCGCCGGGGAGCCGTCCTCCCGCGCGATCCGCAGATCGAGGACGGGGAGAGGCCGGCCCGCGGCGGTCTTGCGGCGGAGCAGGTCCGCCCCGGTGTTCAGGGTGGCGACGCCGTGGGTTTCGGTGAGGCCGTAGGCGTTGCCGAGGCTGGGCTCCACCGGGAGGACCTCCCGGGCGCGGTCGATGGTTTCCGGCGCCGTGGGCGCGCCGCCGAAGGTGATGGCCCGGAGGCTCGAGAGGTCGTAGTCGCCGACGCGCTCGTGGTGTACCACGCGGTGGAGCATGGTCGGGATCGCGCCCCAGAGCGTGACCCGCTCCCGCTCGATGAGCCGCATGATCTCCTCGGGGTCGAAGCGGCCTTCGGGGAGCACCACCCGCGCGCCGCTGGTGAGCGCCGTGCAGAAGCTCGAGTGGAGGCCGGCCACGTGGAAGAGGGGCGAGGTGAGCAGGCTGGTCTGGGCGCCCCCGGACAGCGCCCCTGGCGTGCCGCTCACCAGCGATTGCGCCACGGCGCCGAAGGCGATGCCGAGCACCTGGGTGATGGTGCCCCGATGCGTGGTGATGCAGGCCTTCGAGCGCCCGGTGGTGCCGGAGGTGTAGAGGAGCACGAAGGGGTCGTCCTCGTCGATCGGGACCTCCGGCATCCGATCCGACTCCTCCAGGATCCGGCCCACCGGGATCGTTCCCTCCGGCGGTCGTTCGCCGATGAAGAAGACGTGCTCCGGCCCCGCGCGCCGCCGGAGGATCGGCTCCACCCGGGGGTACAGCCGCTCGTCGACCACCAGGAAGCGGCTGCCGGAATCCTCGAGGGCGTAGGCGAGCTCCTCCTCCGCCCACCATCCGTTCAGGCCCACGCCGATCCCCCCGAGCGAGGTGGCGGCGAAGAGCGGGATCAGCCAGTCGGGGGAGTTGTAGGCGAGGACGGCGAGGCGCTCGCCCCGCTTCAGGCCGAAGCGCCGCTCGAGGGCTTCGGCCGTCCCCCAGACCTGGCGCGCAAAGGCTCCGTAGCTGATCCGGCGCCGGCCCTGGACGAGAAACTCCTGCTCCCCCCGCAGCGCGGCGTTGGCGATCTTCTCCCGGAGCGAGCGCTCCCGGTTGCGGAAGTTCCGGACGCGGACGCCGCGGACCTCCTCCTCCACCATCTCGAAGGGGGCACCGGGCCCGGTGAGGGCCGAAAGCGCCTCCGCGTAGCTCATTCCCATCTTCCCATCTCCCATCTGCGCTTCCCGGAGCCCGGGCGTGGGGAGCCCGGGTCCCACGGTAACACGGCCCCGCCTCAGCCGGCCGGGGGCACGCGGAGGGGCCCGGCCGGCCCGAGCTCGAGGCCGAGCCCGACGAAGACGAGCAGGAGCGCGCTCCATGCCAGCAGGAAGGCCACGCTGTACGGCAGCATGAGGGCCACCAGGGTCCCGATTCCGGCCCGGGGGATGTAGCGCCTCAGAAAGACCAGGATGATCACCAGGTAGGGGTTCAGGGGGGTGATCACGTTGGTGACCGAATCCCCCACCCGGTAGGCGGCCTGGACGAGCTCCGGGCTCACGCCCACCTGCATGAACATGGGTACGAAGACCGGGGCCAGGAAGGCGTACTTGGCGGACATGGACCCGATGAAGAGGTTGGCCACCGAAACCAGGGCGATGAAGGCAAGCAGCAGCACCGGCGTGGGCAGCGCCGCCCTCGCCAGTGCCCGGCCGCCGGCCACCGCGACCATCTCGCCGAGGCCCGAGTGGGCGAAGGCGGCGACGAACTGCGCTGCGAAGAAGGCCAGCACGATGTAGGGGCCCATGGCGGCCATGGTCTCCCCCATCAGGCGCGCGACGTCCCGGTCGCTGTGGACGGTTCCGGCCCGCACGCCGTAGGCGACGCCCGGGACCAGGAAGCCGAGGAAGAGGAGCGGCACGATGGTGGTCACCCAGCGGGGGAAGCGCCCTCCGCTGCCGTGAAGGGGCGCTCCCGGGATCAGGACGGCCGCGCCGACGAGCAGGCCGAGCACCGCGAGCGCGACGAGCGCCGCGCGGAGCGCCCGGCCCTCCGCGTCGCCCTCCTCCGCTTCGGGGACCGGAGGTGGCGTGCCCCCCTCCTCCGGTGGCCGGTCCCGATAGCGAGGCTCCACGAAGCGGGCCGTCACCGCCCAGCCGATCGCGGTCAGCACGAAGGTCGAGGCGATCATGAACCACCAGTTGGCGGTCGCGGCGACCCGGTAGCCGGGGTCCACGATGCGCGCCCCGGCCTCCGAGAAGCCGGCGAGCAGGGGGTCGAGGCCGGTCACGACCAGGTTGGCACTGAAGCCCGCGGAAACCCCTGCGAAGACCGCGGCCAGCCCCACCACCGGCGGGCGCCCGACGGCGTGGAAGAGTGCGGCGGCGACCGGCGGGAGCACGACGTAGCCCGCGTCGAGGGCCACCGAGGAGAGCACCCCCACCAGGAAGACCGCCGGGGTGAGCAGCCGCTGCGGCACCGCGAGCAGCAGGGCGCGCAGCAGCGCCCCCACGAAACCGCTGCGCTCGGCGACGCCGATGCCGAGCATTCCCACCAGCACGATGCCGAGCGGCGGAAAGCGGACGAAGTTGTCGACCAGGTTCTCGAGCAGCCAGTAGAGCCCGTCGGAGGTGAGCAGGCCCACCGCCACGAGCTCGTCGCCGCCCTCGCCCCCCGGCCGGGCCACCCGCAGGCCCGTCGTGGCCACCACCTGGGAGGCCACGATCACCGCCCCGGTGCCGAGCAGGAAGAGGGTCGCGGGATCGGGCAGACGGTTGCCGGCCCGCTCGAGCCAGTCGAGCCAGCCGGGGGAGGGGGCCGGGCCGCGCCGGGCCTTCGCCTCCGGAGCGGGGCGCGCCATGGCCGGATGCTACCCCGGACGCGGCCCGTAGCGAGGGCCCGCCGCCGCTCGGCTCGCCCGGCCCGGCGCCGGAGACTAAGCTCCTCCCGTGTCCGCCCCGCGTCCGCTCCGCATCGGCCTGGTCTTCGAGCTGCATGGCTCGCTTCCCCCGAGCCCGGAGGACCCGCCCGACGCCGACGCCGAGTACGAGCCGGAGGAGACGATCCGCCTCCTCGAGGACGCCGTGCGCGTGCTCGGGCACCTCCCCGTGCGCCTCGGCGGTCCCCTCGACCTGCTTCAGGCCGCCGGCAAGGGGGAGATCCCGCCCGTGGACGCGGTCCTCGACATCGCCGAGGGCCGGGGCAGCCGCAACCGGGAGGCGTGGGCACCGGTGCTGCTCGAGATGGCCGGCATCCCGGTCCTCGGCTCCGACGCGCTCACCCGCTCGCTCTGCCTCGACAAGGCGTGGGCCAAGCGCGTCGCCGCAGCGGCGGGGATCGAGACGCCGCCCTTTGCGGTCTTCGCCGGTGTGGAGGAGATCACCCCGGAGCGGCTCCCGGCGCCGTTCCCCCTGTTCGTGAAGCCCCGCCACGAGGGGACCTCCAAGGGCATCGGGCGGAGCTCACGCGTGGAGTCGCCTGCCGAGCTCCGGCGGGAGGTGGAGCGGATCGTCCGGCTCTACCGGCAGGAGGTCCTCGTGGAGGCCTTCGTCCCGGGCGCCGAGTTCACGGTGACGGTGGTGGGACACGACCCGCCGCGCGCGCTGCCGGCGCTGCAGCGCGCCCTCGACGCGGAAAGCGGGATCGGACTCCACGCGCTTCTGCGGCGGGGCGGCGAGGGCGTGCCGCCGGAGGCGCGGGTCGATCTGCCCGGCGTGCTCGACGAGGGACTGGAGGAGGGGCTCGCTCGGCGGAGCCTCGAGCTCTTCGGGCTGTTCGAGTGCCGCGACTTCGCCCGGATCGACTTCCGCCTCGACGCCGAGGGCGTGCCCTGCTTCCTCGAGATCAATCCCCTGCCCACCTTCGCCCCGGACGGCTCCTTCGGGGTCCTCGCGGAGATCGAGGGGCGACGGCCGGAGGAGCTCGTGGCCGAGGTGATCGCCGCGGGGCTCCGGCGCCTGGGAATCCCGTGACCGGCGCGCTGCGGGCGCGGGGAAGCCGACCGGGGGCGCCGCCGCCGGGGATCCGCGAGGAGGAGTGGCGCGACTGGCGCTGGCAGATGCGCCACCGCATCCGGTCCGCCGAGGCCCTGCGGGCCTGGATCGACCCGCACGAAGACGAGCTCCGTGCCATCGAGGCGCTGTCGCAGCGCTTCCACTTCGTGATCACGCCGTACTACGCCTCGCTCATGGATCCGGACGACCCCGAATGCCCCATCCGGCGGCAGGTGGTGCCGCGGCTCGCCGAGCTGCACGACCCCCTCGGCGAGCCCGACCCGCTCCGCGAGGTCGAACACTCGCCGGTCAAGAACGTGATCCGGGTCTACCCCGACCGCATCGCCTTCTGCGTCAACAACGAGTGCGCGCTCTACTGCCGGTTCTGCCTGCGGAAGCGGATGGTGGGGGAGCCGAGCTGGTCCATGCGGCGGCGCGAGCTCGAGGAGGCACTGGGCTGGATCGAGACGACGCCGGAGATCCGGGACGTGCTGCTCACCGGGGGGGACCCGCTGGTCTTCACGGATGACCGCCTCGACTGGCTGCTCGGACGCCTCCGGCGCATTCCCCACGTCGAGATCGTGCGCCTCGGAACGCGGCTTCCGGTCACGCTTCCCTTCCGCGTGACCGAAGGCCTCTGCCGGATGCTCGAGCGCCACCACCCGCTCTGGCTCAACACGCACTTCAACCACCCGCGCGAGCTCACTCCGGAGGCGGCCGAGGCGGTGGATCGGCTCAGCCGGGCGGGCATCCCGGTGGGCAACCAGAGCGTGCTGCTCCGGGGCATCAACGACGACGTCCACACCATGAGGGCGCTCTGCGAGGGCCTCGTTCGCATGCGGGTGCGTCCCTACTACTGCTACCAGGCCCAGCTGCTCGAGGGGACGGCCCACTTCCGCGTGCCCGTCGAGCGGGGAATCGAGCTGTTCCACGCGCTTCGGGGGCGCACGAGCGGATTCGCGATCCCGCGCTACGTGCTCGACACACCCGGGGGCAAGGTTCCCCTCGAGTATCCCTACCTGCGCGGGCGGGAGGGCGACCGGGTCGTGGTGGAAACCTGGGACGGCTCGCTCTGGCGGGAGCCGAATCCGCTTGACTGAGTCCGGGGCCGCCCTCCGGCGGGGTCAGAGCCTCACGGCGGCGGCCCTGCTTCTCGCCGGGGCCACGGCCCTCTCCCGGCTTCTCGGCTACCTCCGCGAGGCGGTCCTGGCGTACCGGGTCGGCGTGGGGCCGGAGACGGACGCCTTCCGCGCCGCATTCCAGATCCCGGACCTGCTCAACTACTTTCTGGCGGGAGGCGCGCTCTCGATCGCCTTCGTGCCGATGGTGGCGGCGCGCCTGGCCGAGGCAGGGGAGGAGGCGGCCCGGGGCCTGCTCGCGACGGTGCTCGGCACCACCACCTGTGTGGCGGTGATCGCGACCGCGCTCCTCTTCTGGCAGGCCGACGCCCTGGTGGCCCTGCAGTTTCCCCGCTTCGACCCGGAGACCCGGGAGCTCACCATCCGGC
>JALSIO010000808.1 GCA_026989995.1 Myxococcales bacterium | reverse complement strand
GCCAGCCTGGTCGTGGAGCGCCGCCACCACCTCGGCCAGGCGGGTGTTTCCGGCCCGCTCGCCGAGGCCGTTCACGCTGGTGTGCACACCGCGTGCGCCGGCCTCGACGGCGGCCAGGCAGTTGGCCGTGGCAAGCCCGTAGTCGTTGTGGGCGTGGAACTCGAAGACCTGGTCGGGCCAGGTGCGGGTCATCAGCTCGACGTAGCGGCGTACATCGGAAGGTCCGAGGACCCCCAGGGTGTCGGCGAGGTAGATCCGCTCCACGCCGAGCGCGCGCAGGTGGCGGACGAGGGCGAAGACGTAATCGAAGGAGTGCCGGACGCCGTTCGACCAGTCCTCGAGGTAGGCGTTGACGGAGATCCGGCGCCGGCGCGCCTGGGCGACGGTCTCCGCGATTCGCGCCCGGTGCTCCTCGGGGGTCTGGCCGAGCTGCCCGCGGCAGTGCCGCTCGGAGCCCTTCACGAGCAGGTTCATCACCCGACCGCCCACCTCGGCGATCCACTCCGGCGAGGCCTGTCCGTCGCAGTAGCCGAGGATCTCCACCCGCCGGAGCAGTCGCGCCCGGCGGGCGAAGCGGGCGATCCGGGCGGCGGCCTCCCTCTCCCCCACGGAGACGCGGGTCGAGGCGATCTCGATGCGGTCCACGCCGACGTCGCGGAGCAGAACCCTTGCGAGCTGGAGCTTCTCCTCGGGCGTGTAGGAGACCTCGGGAGTCTGCTCCCCGTCCCGGAGGGTGGTGTCCATGATCTCGATGCGTTCGGCTTCGGCGGTGGCCATGGGCTTCCCGGATGCGGTCCCGAGGGGCACGGGGGCGCCAAGGGTACACTCTCTCCGTGGCCATGACCCCCGGAAGCAGCGAGGAGACTCCGAAGGGCGTGCCCGCTGCCCGGGGCTGCCGGATTCGCGTCGAGCCCGGGGAAGGCGCCGGCCGGCGCCTCGACGTCCTTCTCGCCGAGCGCCTCGCGCTCTCCCGCTCCCGGGTCCGGTGGCTGCTCGGGGCCGGCCGGGTGCGGGTCGACGGCCGCCGCGTGGGGCCGCGGCGGGGCGGCCTCATGCTCGCTGCCGGATCGGTGGTCGCGGTGGAGCCCTTCGACCACCCGGAGGAGTGGCTGCCGGAGCCGGAGCCGGAAGCACCCCTCGCCGTCCTCGCCCGCGGCCCCGACTGGGTCGCCGTGGACAAGCCCGCGGGCCGTCCCGTCCACCCGTTTCGACCGGGCGAGCGGGGCACCGTGCTCGGCGCACTGCTCGCCCGGGAGCCCCGGGTGGCCGGGGTGGGGGAGGGCGGGCTTCGCAGCGGGGTGGTGCACCGGCTCGATGTCGGCACCTCCGGCGTGCTCTTCTTCGCCCTCTCGGACGAGCGCTTCCGCTCGCTCCGCAGCGCCTTCGCAGAGCACCGGGTCCACAAGCGCTACCGCGCGCTCCTGGAGGGGGAGCTCGGGGGTCGCGGCGTCGAGTCGCCGCGGCTCCTGGTGGCGCGGCATCGCCCGGCACGGGTGCGGGTCGCCGGGCCCGACGAGCAGGGCGGACGCCCGACCCGGCTCGCCTGGCGGGCGGTCGAGGCACTCGCCGGCGCGACCCTCGTGGAGGTCGACCTCGAAACGGGATTCCTGCACCAGATCCGGGCCACCTTTGCGGCGCTCGGGCACCCCGTGGTGGGAGACGGGGCCTACGGGTCGACGCACCACCCGGAGCTCGGTGAAGTGGGCCGGCCCCTGCTGCACGCGGCGCGCGTGGTGGTCGGCGACCTCCGCGCCGAGAGTCCGGATCCGGCCGACCTCGCCGCGGCCCTCGAGCTGCTGCGAAGGGCCTGAGGCCGGGGAGCCGCTGGGAGCCTCTGTCGGGGCGCCCCGACAGAGGCCGACCCCGCTGCGGGGTGCTCCGGGAGGGCGGATGCGGCGCCGATCCCGGCTCAGGCGGGGCCGGCCGGGGCGCGGCCGAACTCCCGCCGCAGGGCACCGCGGGCGCGCGCCACCCGCGTCTTGACCGTGTTCTCCTCCACGCCGAGCGAGCGGGCGACCTCCGCGTAGGGGCGGCCCTGGACCACGGCGAGCTCGAAGGCCTCGCGCTGACGCAGGGGGAGCCGTTCGAGCGCCCGGGCCACCCGCCGGAGGGCCCTGCGGGCGGCACACACCTCCGACGGATCGAGGCCACCCGGCACGGCCTCGAGCAGCTCGCTCTCGCTGGGGATCACCCGCGAGCGCTTGGAGCGGCGCCTCGCCCGGGAGGCCGCCATGCACTTGAAGTGGGCGATGCCGAAGATCCAGGTCGAGACGCGGGACCGCCCGCCGAAGCGGCCGGCGCTGCGCCAGACCTCGAGGAAGGTGTCGGCCGTGAGGTCCTCGGCGGCCACCGGGTCCGCGAGCCGGCGGGCCGCGAAGCTCCGCACGCGCGGGGCGTATCGGTGGAAGAGGATCCGGAGCGCGTCCCGGTCTCCGGCCGCCGTCCGGAGGAGAAGCTCCTCGTCGCTGGCGACCTCCCCCGCACCACCTGCTCCCGCCCGGAGGGAAGGGCCGATGGGGGAGAGCGTGCGGGTGCGGCCCGGGCGTCCGGCGCGGCTTTCCAGGGCGGGGCCGGGCCCGCCCCCGTGGGTGCTTCCCAACCTGGCTCCGCCGCTTCGACTCCACATCGGGCCCGCCCTCGCTGCAGCCCGGCGGCCGGAAGGATCCCGCGGCCCCGGGAACGCCCCGATCCTGCCAGCCGCGTTCCGGGCGGGCATCCCCCGAACGGGGGGTTTCGAAGCGGGGTTTGGGGAGTTCGCCGGAGGTGGGCCGGGTGGATCGGCCACCGCCATGGGCCGCGGGACTTCCGGCGGGTGCCCGGGGCGGGCACGGCTTCCGCGGGCCGCACCCGTCCGCGCACCGGAAGCAGGGCCGGAGCACGCCGGGGCTCGCCGGCGGGGGCGCGGGGGCAGGCCCGGGCGCACGGATCCGGGCACCGGGTGCCCAGGGGCCTCCGGCCGCGTGCGGGTCGGCTCGCGAAAAAGGCGTGCCCCGGCGGGGTGGGGTGGTGGCGGCCGCTACTCCCGCCGCCGGAGCAGGGTGAGACCGTCCGAGATCGGGAGCATGACGCAGTCCACCCGGTCGTCCGACGCGACCTTCCGATTGAAGGCCCGGATGGCGCACGTGGCCTCGGACTGGTCGGAGGGGTCCACCACCCGCCCCATCCAGAGGACGTTGTCCACCGCGATGATGCCCCCCGGGCGCGTCCTCGGGAGGAGCTCCTCGTAGTACCGCTCGTAGCCGGTCTTGTCGGCGTCGATGAACGAGAGGTCGAGGTGGGGCTCGCGGGGGAGGGCGGCCAGGGTCTCCGCGGCCGGCGCGATCACCAGGTCGATGCGGTCGGCCACGCCGGCGCGCTCGAAGTAGCGCTTGGCGATGGCCGTCCACTCCTCGCTCACGTCGCAGCAGAGCAGGCGCCCGTCCTCCCGGAGCCCCCGGGCGAGACAGATGGCCGAGTACCCCGTGAAGGTCCCGACCTCGACGGCGCGTCGTGCGCCGAGGAGGCGGGCGAGGAGGGTCAGGAAGTGTCCCTGCTCCGGAGCCACCTGCATCATGGCGATGGGCCCGAGGCTCCGCGTCTGCTCGGCGAGCTCCCGGAGCACCGGGTCGATCGGGCTCGAGTGCTCGACGAGGTAGGCGTGGATCTCGGGGCTCAGATGGAAGGACTTGGGCGGCGAGGGGGAGGCGCTCACGACCGCGGTTCCGCGGCCGCCATGAGGCGTGCGGCGAGCGCCTTCTCCTCCTCCGCCTCCGCGATCCGCCCTTGCCGCTGGTAGAGGATGGACAGGTGGGTGTGCCCCAGCGGGTCCTCCGGCTCGAGCTCCACCACCCTTCGCGCGGCCTCGACCGCCTCGTCGAGGCGGTCGAGGCTGGCCAGGGCCCGGGCGAGGGCCGCCCAGGCCAGTGCGAAGCCGGGGTCGTCCTCGAGGGCCGCCCGGTAGTGCCCGATCGCCTCCTCGGCGCGACCCTCGACGAAGTCCGCAAAGCCCTGCCGATATCGCTCACGTGCGTCCGCCATGCCTCCGAGTATAGGGAGGACGGTGCTCCGGGGACGCGGGCGGTCCGGCGGACGTCGGCGGGCCCTCCTCCCCGCCCGGCCGCCACCCGATCTGCTCGGCTAGACTGGCTCCGCGCCCCGGCGGCGACACGGGCCCCAGGGTCGGGCCGGCGCCCGGTGGAGCCGGCCGTGGCGCCGGAAGGCATGGGATGCGCGCTCGCCTCAGGCGGATTCTCCTTCGCAACCTCTTCGTGACCCTGGCGCTGCTGCTCGGGGTGATGCAGGCGGTCGTGGGCCACTGGGCCACCGTGGTCGTCGCGGGCCGTCCCGGGCCCGGGTTCGGGCTCGGGCTGGCACTGGCGGCGGCGCTGGTGGCCGGCAATGGCCTGGCGATCGGGCCCCTGCGACGTGCCCGGCGGGCCGGCGGGTGGCCCGGGCTCCTCGCGCGGGCCTACATGACCGCGGGAGTCGTCACCCTCCTGCTGGGCGCCGCGATCCTTGCCTCCTGGCTCGGGTACCTCCCGGTGGCCGGGCTGCTGGCCATGAGCGGCATGGGTCCGGACGCGGTCTTCTCGGGCTACCGGCTCGCGAGCGCGGGGATCGTGGCCTCGCTCGCCGCCATGCTGACCTGGGGCGCCACGGTGGGCCGCATCCGCGTGGCACGCACCGAGTTGCGGGTCCCCGTGGGCGGGCTGCCCCGGTCCGCGGAGGGCCTCCGCATCGTCCACCTGACCGACCTGCACATCGGAAACCGCCTCCAAGGAGAGGCGCTGAGCCGCCTCGTCGCGCGGGCGAATGCCCTCGAGCCGGATCTCATCGCGTTGACCGGGGACCTCTTCGACTTCGACCCGCGGTACGTGGACGACGGGGCACGACGCCTGGGAGGGCTCCGGGCCCGTCTCGGCGTCTTCGCGGTGCTCGGCAACCACGACGTCTACACGGGTGCCGAGCGGGTCGCGGCGGGCCTCGCGCGGCACGCTCCCGGAATCCGGCTCCTGCGTGACACCTGGCAGCGGCTTTCCACACCCGAGCCCCTCACCATCGCGGGAGTGGACGACCCCGGCGTGGACTGGACCCGTCGCGGGGTCGAGCTCGAGGCCCTCGACCGGGTGGCCGCCGGGATCCCGGACGACGGGCCGGCGATCCTGCTCGTGCATCGGCCCGAGGCGTTTCCCCAGGCCGCCCGGCTCGGCTTCGCCCTCGTGCTCGCCGGGCATACCCACGGCGGCCAGCTCGCGCTGCCCGGAGGCCGGATCAACTTCGCGCGGTTCATCACCCGCTTCGATCGGGGGCTGTACGTCGAGAACGGCGCCACGCTCTACGTGAACCGGGGCGCCGGCTTCGCCGGCCCCGCGCTCCGCGTCAACTGCCCGCGCGAGATCGCCGTCCTCGAGCTGGTGCGCGCCCGAGCCGGCGAGGAGGCGGCAGAGCCCGCCCGCGTGCTGCGCCTGGTGACACCCGGCCGCCCGGCTTCCGCCGGGCCTCGCGGGCGCGAGCGGGGGTAGGAGGGCGCTCGCCGTCCCGCCCACCCGCACCGCGCGCCCCGCCGCCCTCGGGACCGACCGCCACGGCCCCTCGACCCGCCGGGCCGGAAGAAGACTCCGAGCCGGAGGCCGCCTCGCGCTGCCGTGAACTCGCACCCGGGGTGCTCCTCTCCGGGGGGCGTGGCTTCGGAAACCCCATTTCCGCACGGCGAGCAGCCTCAGGTGTCCGCCGTCTGCGCGGGTGGCTCGACTAGAGCCCCTCGATCAGCACGTCGAGCAGGCGGTGGCGGTGGAAGCCGACCTTCTCGTAGGCGCGGAGCGCCGTCCGGTTGGCCGGGGAGAGCAGCAGGAGGGCGTGCTCGGCGGACCGCTCGAAGGCTTCGGAGAGGGCCCGCGAGACGAGCGCGGTGGCGAGGCCCCGCTCCCGCAGCTCCGGGATCACCCCCACGTAGGCCACCCACGGCCGGCGTGGCCAGTGCAACGCGAGCTCCACGAAGGCGACGAGTTCGTCGCCCCGGCGTGCGACGAGATGCCGGGTGCACGGGTCCTGGATGAGCGCCCGCAGCTCGGCGTCCGAGCGCTCCGCGAAACCGCACCGGTGGAAGAGCGCGAGGAACTCGTCGGCGCGCTCCGCGGAAGCGTCGTCCACCACCAGGCCCTCCACCGGTAGCGGCGCGGGCTCGGGCGGGCGATCGCAGCGCATCAGGTACACCTGGTGGGTGGGTCGGAAGCCCTGGCTCGCGAGCAGCGCGTAGCCTGCGCGGTTGCGCACGCCGACCGCCGCGGAGGCGACCTTGATGCCGAGCTTCTCGGAGCCGCGGGCCAGGGCCTCCCGAAGCACTCGACCGCCGATACCCTGGCCGCGGTCCTCCCTCCGTACGATGGGGCAGACGAGCCCCGCCAGCGGGTCGCGGGGACGCCGGAGGAATCCCGCGAGGCTGGCCACCCGACCCTCGTCGTCCTCGGCCACCAGCAGGTGTTCGGCGGGGTCGATCCCGAAGCGGGCGAAGTCTGCGAGCACCTCGTCCGGCTCCTCCCAGAGCGGATTGAGCACGAAGTCGGTCTCGCCGCGCGCGCAGGCCGCGGCCAGCTCGGCGAGGGGAGCGGCGTCGTCGGGTCGGAAGGGGCGGATCTCCAAGGGGGACCCTCCGGAGCGTCTACCAGCCGGGGGCGGTGAGACGGGACACGAGCAGGTTCAGCAGGGCGAAGAGGACCGAACCCCAGAAGGCAGCCCCGAAGCCGCGCACCTCGAAGCCCGGGACGAGCGCCGCGGTGAGCTGGAGCATGAAGGCGTTGACCACCAGCAGAAAGAGCCCGAACGTGAGGACCGTCAGCGGCAGGGTGAGCACCACCGCGATCGGCCGGACCACGGCGTTGACCACCCCGAGTACCAACGCCGCGAGCAGCGCTGCGCCGGCTCCCTCCACCCGGATGCCATCGATGATCTGGCTGACGAGCAGCAGCAGGGCGGCCGAGACGACGAGGTGGGCGAGCAGGCTCAGCACAGGGCCAGTCTACCGCGCCGGGATCCGTCCGCCGCGCAAAACCCTGGGGGCCCCCGCGAGCTCCGACGGTGCGGGGAGGGGGAGGAGCGGCAGGATGGCCTCGCTCCCCGGCGTCCGCCGGAGGTGACGCCCCGCGTCGAAGACGAGGGCCCCGAAGCCCGCCCGGGCGGCCATCCGGTCGAGCCCCTCTTGCGGCGGAAGCACCAGCAGTGCCTTCGACCACGCCTCGGCCGCGGTGCCCGTCGGCGCCGCCACCACGGCCACCCGCGCGCCGGGCACGGGATGGCCGCTTCGCGGGTCGAGGATGTGGCCGACCCGCACGTCGCCGACCTGCAGGACCTCGCCCCGACTCGAGGAGATGGAGACGAAGCGGTCGCGGATGGCCAGCACACCGACCGGCTCGGCTTCGGGCCCGGCGAGCAGCAGCCGCCAGGGTCCGCCCTCCGGTGCGTCTCCCACGGCCCGCAGGCTGCTCCCACCGAGGTTGAGCAGTGCCCCCACGAGGGGCTCGCGGGCCAGCCGCTCCGAGAGGCGGTCCACGGCGAAGCCCTTGGCGACGCCGCCGAGCTCGATGCGCGTCCCCGGCGCCAGACGGACCCGGGACCCGGAAAGGAGCCGGATCCGCCCCGGCCCGACCCGCGCGCGGGCGGCGGCGACCTCGCGCGGCGTGGGCGGCGAACCCCGACGCGCGGCCTCCCGCCAGAGGTCCACGAGGGGGCCGACGGTGACGTCGAAGGCACCCGCCGTCTCCCGGTTCAGCCGCAGGGCCCGGGCCAGCAGATCGTAGAGCGGCTCGGAGACC
>JALSIO010000807.1 GCA_026989995.1 Myxococcales bacterium | reverse complement strand
CGACAACCGGCTCGCGGCGGACTACCTCGCGCATCTGATCGCCGGTGCGCGGGAGCACGGGCTCCCCGACGCCTGGATCTCCCTCCTCGAGGCGCTCCCGCGGCGCGGGCCGGACCGCTGGGCGGGGTGAACGCTCGGGAGGAGATCCGCGAGCCGGCCCGGACCGTGCCGGTGCGGCACGAAGCCGACGTGCTCGTGGTGGGCGGGGGAGCGGCCGGTGTGGCGGCGGCGGTCGCCGCGGGCCGCCGCGGCGCCCGGGTGGTGCTCGCCGAGCGCACGGGAGCCCTCGGCGGGCTGGCGAGCGGGGGGCTCATCGTGCTCCTCCTCTCCCTCGATGACGGCCGCGGTCGGCAGGTCGTGGGGGGGCTCTGCCAGGAGGTGGTCGACCGCCTCGACGCGCTCGGCGCCGCCGTGCACCCGCCGCCCCGGGAATGGGGCAGCGCCGACTCCGCGCGGGTGGAGGCCTGGCGCCGCTACGGGCTCGTCTGGGGGCGCGCTCCGCAGGTGGTGCGCTACGCCGTCGCCTACGAGCCCGAGGCGCTCCGGGTGGTCCTCGCCGGGCTCCTGCAGGAGGCGGGGGTGCGCGTCCTGCACCACGTGCTGGCCTGCGGCGTGGCTCGCGAGGGCGGGCGCGTCTCCGCCGTGATCTTCGAGAGCAAGGCCGGCCGCTTCGGCGTGCGCGCCGGGGCGGTGGTGGACGCCACGGGCGACGGCGACGTCTTCACCGCGGCGGGCTGCGCCCACGAGCACGAGGAGGTTCTGCCCTGGCTCTGGTTCCTCGTGGGTGGCGTGGAGGACGCCGATGCCGCCGCAGCCGCCGGGGCGGGCTTCCGCACCCCGGATCCGGGAAGGCTCCTCCTTCCCTGGGGTGCGACGCCGAAGCAGCACCGGCGCATCGACCCCACCTCGCCGGAGGATCTCGGCGAGGCCGAGCTCGCGTGTCGCGCCCGCGTCTTCGAGGCCTTCCGGGAGCTCCGGCAGCGGCCGGGTTTCGCCCGGGCCCACCTCTGCCGCGTGGCCGAGCAGCTCGGCATCACCGAGAGCCGAAGGCTCCTCGGACGCCACGTGCTCGCGCGCGAGGAGATGGATCGCCCGCGTGACGATGCGGTCGCCCTCACCGGACACTGGACCCGCGCCGGCGCCCTCTACTGGATCCCCTTCGACTCCCTGCTGCCCCGCGAGCTCTCGAACCTCCTCGTCGCGGGGCGCTGCATCTCCGTGGACCACCGCGTGCACCACGCCACCAAGGAGATTCCCGCCTGCTTCGCCACCGGCCAGGCCGCGGGCACCGCGGCGGCACTCGCGGTCGCGGGCGGGATCGAGCCGGCGACCCTCGCGGTGCCGAGCCTGCGGGAGGCACTTCGCGCCGACGGCGCGATCCTCGATCCCCCGGATGCGACCGGGCCGGCTCAGGGTCGGATGGAATAGCTCCGGGGCCCGAGGTCGCGATCGAGCAGGGGCTGGATCCACTCGATCCAGGCGCAGAGCTCGGGGCGGGTCTCGCGGGGATCGATGAGGTCGTGGACGCCGAAGGCCTCGGCCCGCGGGAAGGGAGTCCGGCCCGCGGCGAGCTGCTCCTCGAGCTCGGCGCGCCGGCGCTCCGGGTCCGGGGCCGACTCGATCTCGCGTCGGAAGGCCACCGCCACGCCGCCCTCCACCGGGAGCGCACCGCCCTCCGCGGAAGGCCAGGCGAGAACGTGGGCATCCGGCGCGAAGTGGGCGGCGGCCGCCACGCCGTAGGTCCTGCGCACGATCACCGAGGCCCACGGGACGCGCGACTGCACCGCCGCGAACAGCGCCCGCGCTCCGCGGCGGATGGTCCCGGCCCGCTCCGCGGCGCTGCCGATCATGAATCCGGGCTCGTCGACGAAGGCCACCACCGGAAGGTGGAAGGTGTCGAAGAAGTCCACGAAACGGCGGAACTTCTCCGCGGCGTCGGCGTCCATGGCGCCGGCGAGATGTCGCGGGTCGTTGGCGAGCACACCGACCGGCTGCCCGGCCAACCGCGCGAGCCCCACCACGAGACTCCGGCCGTGGCCGGGCTGAAGCTCCGTGAACGAGTCCCGGTCGAGCACCAGCCGGAGCAGCCGCCGCACGTCGTAGGTCCGGCGGCGGTTGCGCGGAACGAGGTGCAGGAGCTCCTCCTCCCGCCGCTGCGGATCGTCGTCATGGCCGAGGCGCGGCGCCCGCTCGTAGACGTTCGAGGGCAGGTAGGAGAGCAGCCGGCGAACGGTGGCGAAGGCCTCGTCCTCGTCGGCCGCCACCACGTCGACGACGCCGCTTCGCCCGTGGACCTCCGCCCCTCCGAGCTCCTCCTTGGTCTTCCGCTCGCCGAGGGCGCGCTCGACGACGGCCGGCCCCGCCACCAGGACCTGGGCGGTCTCCCGGGTCATCAGGCTCAGGTGGGAGGCCGCGAGGCGGGCCGCCGGAAGCCCGGCCACGGGGCCGAGGGCGGCGGAGATCACCGGGACCGTGGCCATGGCCTCCGCCATCGACACGAAACGATGTCGGGCGTAGACCGGATCCCCACCGGAGGGACGTCCCGGCCGGCCGGCGGGCCCCGCCACGCTCCCGCCCCCGCCTTCGAGCAGGCGGACCAGCGGAACCCGATAGCGCAGGCACAGGTCCTCCGCGTAGACGCTCTTGCGAAGGCCGGCGGGGGTGGGCGAACCGCCGCGGAGGGTGAAATCCTCGCCGCCCACCGCGACCCGCCGGCCGTCGATGGTGCCGAGGCCGAGGACGTAGTTCGCGGGGGTGAACGAGACGAGCCGCCCGCGGTCGTCGACCTCGCCGTGGCCGGCGATCCGGCCGATCTCGTGAAAGCTGCCGGGATCGAGGAGGCGGTCGATCCGCTCCCGCACGGGGAGCCTCCCCCGGGCCCGGTGGGCGGCCACCGCCTCGCGGCCCCCGTGCTCCCGGGCGCGGCGGCGCCGCTCGCGAATCCCCTCGACCTCCGGCTCCCAGCTCACCGGGAGGACGGTAGCGCGGCGCGGCCGGCTACCCTCGCCGCTCCCGTCGGGCCGGACGCGGCCGGCGTGGCGGAGGACCCGATGACGACCGCGACCGCAGCCCTGCTGACGGCACTCTCCGTGGCCCTGCTGCTCGTTTCTCTCCGCGCGGGATTCGGAGCCGCCGCGGGGGCGACCAAGGTCGTGGCCTCATCGGGAATCAGCGCCGCGGGAGCGTCCTGAGCCCGCTCAGGCCTCCGAGGCGGCCCCGAGGACCTCCCGCTCGTAGGTCGCGAGGTCCGGATGCCGGCCGAAGGGAATCCCCCGGGCGCTCCGGGGATCGGGAAGCGGCAGGGCGTCGGAGGCGTCCAAGATGCGCGCCAGCCCCTGCCGGAGACTCTCGAGGGGCGAGCCCGCCTCCGGCGCGAGCCTTCGCGGGTCGAAGCGGTGGGAGAGGAGCCGCACCACCCGGAGCGGCTCGTCCCCGCGGCTCCAGTTCAGGACGAGGTCCACGACGATCACGGGACGCTCCGCGAGGCCCTCCACCGCCCCCGCCGCCACGGCCTCGATCTCGCCGAAGGAAAGTCGCCCCTTGCCGCGGTCGGGGGTCTCGAGCACGAGCCCATCCACGAGGAGCCTCCGCGGCACCGCCTCCCGAACCCGCAGCGGCCGCAGGCCGGCACCGGTGGACCCGGTGTCGACCCCGGGATCGAGCACCTGGCCCACCAGCTCCTGCTCCGCCGCGTCGGGAAAGCCCTCGCCCGGTGATCCGAGATCGAGGGCAGGGGCGTCCTCGGAGCCGCCGAGGTCGAGGGTCCGCACGCTGGGGAGCTCGGGGCCGGCCTCGTCCTCGGGCGCCGCGGCGAGCCTCTGCGGCATGTCGGGGAAGGTCCCGGAGTTTCCGAGGGTCTCGAGGAAGAGCTCGTCGGAGATGAGATCCTCGCGTCCTTCCCCGAGGCCGATCTCCTCCGGGCCCCCCTCCTCCCGGCCCGCCGCACTGCGGTCGGGCTCGGCCGGTTCCGGGGCCCTCGCGCCGTCCACCTCGCCGGGCGGGCCGAAGGGATCCTCCCGGAAGTCCTCGTCGTCGAGTTCGATCTCGGGCACGTCCTCGCCCTCCTCCTCGGGGAGCTCGAGCGTTCGGATCGCCGATCCCATGCCGGGTCTCACCTCGGCCGAGGGAACCTCGAGCTCCGTGTTCAGGTCCCCGGCCCGCGCGGGGTCGCCCCCTCGCGCCGACCCCGCGCTCCCCGGTCGCACCCCCTTCGCGCGCAGCGCGTCCCGGAGCGCCTCGAGCGGCTCCCGCTCCGCAGCCTCGAGGTCGGGGCGGGAGAGCGCCCGTTCCACACCCGCAAGCGCCGCCTCCGCATCGCCGTCGCGAAGGGCCTCGGCGAGCCGGAGGACCACAGCCGGCGGCACGTCGGAACCCGCGGCAGCGAGCGCGCGGCGGAGGGTCTCCGTGGCCAGCCCGGGCCGCCCGGCATCGCGCAGCACGGGGGCGATGCGAAGGGCGAGCGCAGGCGGGAGGGCGATCCCGGGATCGCAGTCGGAGAGCTCGGCAAAGCGCTCCACAGCCGCCTCGCGACGGCCGCGCCGGAGCATCTCGCCGAGGAAGCGGGTGAGCAGGGGGACCACCTCCGGCACCCGACCCGCTTTGGCCGCGGTGTCGAGCAGCGCGGCCGCGACGTCCTCGTCCCAGGGGCGGTGGTGAAGGGCGTCCCGGAGCAGCTCGAGGGCCTCGGCCGTGCGCCCCTCCTCCCGCGCGCGGCCGGCCTCCTCGCTGACGGGGTTCCCCGCCACCGTGAGCTTCTCCTCGATGGCGGGATGGATGAACCGCTCCTCCACCCGCAGGCCGCGCATTCCGAGGGCGAAGAGCGCACCGAAGCCGAAGCCCCCGACATGGGCCCAGTGGGCGACCCCCCCGGCGCCGCCCGGGACGGCCTGGTCCATGGCGCGGCCCATGAACCATTCGCCGGCCACCCAGAGCGGGAGCATGAGCCAGGCCGGGGCCCGGAAGGTTCCCATGAGAAAGCCCACCCAGTAGAAGAAGCGGATGGGGGTGGTGAAGAAGCGCACCAGGAAGGCGCCCATGCAGCCCGCCACCGCGCCGGAGGCACCCACCAGCGGAGTCTCGAGACCGGGGTGGCGGAAGGCGAAGAAGAGCGCCGCGGCGGCACCCGACAGGAGGTAGAAGGCGGTGAAAAGACCCCGGCCGTAGCGATCCTCCACGAAGGGGGCGGTGAGGTAGAGGAGCAGCAGGTTGCCGAGCAGGTGCAGCCAGCCGGCGTGGACGAAGGCGTAGGTGACGAGGCGGGAGGCCTCGGGGTGATCCGCGACGAAGCCGTACCGGAAGAAGGGATGGGTCCGGAGCGCGGCCAGCAGCCGCTCCTGCTTGCGGTCGAACTCCCGCTGGTGCCGCGCGCGAATGGAGTCGGGGACCCGGATCGCGGGCAGGGGCCGCCCCCCGCGCGCGGCCTCGGCGCGCGCCCGGATCTTGAGCTCGGCGAGCTCCACGCCGAAGACCTCCCGGACGCGCGGGTCGATCTCGACCCAGGGCCGCTCGACCAGCTCGGCGGCGAGGTCCACGAGGGTCTGCTGGATGCGGAGCCGGGCGCGCCCCTGCTCCTGCTGGGTGTGCACGAAGACAGCGGCGCAGATCACCACGATGAGGTAGGTGATGAACGGGGTCCGCCGGACGGTGCTGCTCTCGTGACTGATCGGGATGATCATCTCGGAGCGCGCGAGCGGCCGGACGCGCCGGGGGCTGTAGCGCGAATCGCCGTGGATCGGCCGGATCCTGCCCCCGCCGCGGCCCGGCGATCCCGGACCGGGGCGGAGGGCCGCGGGAGGGGGGTGCGCGTGCGACGCATTCGGGGAGACGCCCGGCGCGGGCTCCGGTGGCGCCCCGGTCCGGCCTCGCGGGAAGCCCCCGGGCGCCCCCCCGGCCCGATCCCGGACGGCCCCATCCGGTCTCGGGGCGACACCGCGAGCTACGCCCGGCCTGCCGGCCCCGGAATGCGCCCGTGAGCCGCCGCGCGGCGGGCGCCCTCGCGGCGGCCTTCACTGCCCTCGTGCTGCTCGCCACGCTGCTGCCCGGCACCGAGCGCCCGCCGGACCCGGGAGCGGCCGCGAGGCTCCTCCCCGAGGACTTCCTCTCGGACGCGGTGCGCAACGTCCTGCTCTTCCTGCCCCTCGGAGTGCTGCTGCGCCGCGCCGGGCGCCGCCCCCTCGGCGTGGCCGGAGTCGGCGCGGCGCTCTCGTCCTTCGTGGAAGCGATGCAGTTCGCGGTGCCCTCCCGGCATCCCTCGCTGCTCGATCTCGTGTGCAACACCGCGGGCACGGCCGTCGGGGCCTGGCTCGCCCCCCGCCTCGCCGAACTCCTCGACCCGCCCCCGCCCGGGGCCAGGCGGCTGGCGCAGGGCTGGGCGGGTGCGGTCGCGCTCTTCCTCGTCGCGCAGGGGCCACTGGCGACGCCGGCCCTTCCCCCGCTGCCGTGGCACGCCGGCGTCCGACCCGAGTTTGGACACCTTCCTGTGTACCCCGGGGAAGTGATCGGGGCCCGGATCGGGGACCGGCGCCTCCACCCGGGCCGCGTCGAGGGAGCCGGGCGGCTCCGCGAGCTCGTCGCGCGGGGGGCGCCCGTCGTCCTGCGGGCGAGGGCGGGCCCCGCCCCGCCGGCGGGGCCCGCGCCGCTGTTCACCCTCCACGGCGCCCGCCAGACGCTGGCCCTCGCGGTGGGGGTGGACGGAGGGGACCTGCTCTTCGAGGTGCGCACCCGCGCCCGGGCCCTCGGGCTCGAGACGGCGGCCCACCGGGCCCCGGGGCTCCTCGCCGGGCTGGCACCCGGCGAGCCCTACCGGGTCCGGATCGAGCCGGGTCGCGACGGAGCCTGCGCCACCGCGCACCTGGAGGCCCGCGAGCCGCCGGAGATCCGGCGGCGGTGTGGGCTGGGGCCGCGCCCCGGGGACGGCTTCGGGTTCTTCTTCTACGCCGAGCTCCCGCCGCCCGCGTGGCGGCCGGCGGTGGGCTGCCTCTGGCTCGGGCTGCTGGCCCTGCCGCTCGGGTTCTGGCCCGCCGGGGCCCGCCTCCAGGGACTGCTCGTCGCGATCGTCGGGGCGCTCGTCGCGGGGGTTCCCGCGGTGAGCCCGCTCGCACCGGCCCGGCCGGCGGAAATTCTCGCGCCGGCCGCAGGAGCCGCCGTCGGTCGCCTGCTTCGGCGGCTGTACGGGCGCGGGCCCAAGCCCTCCCGCACGGGCGATCCGCGGCCGGAGGACCGGTCGTCGTCCCGCGCGCGGCCGCGCGCTCGCCCGGGGCAGCCACGCGGAGCAGCCGCCGAGATCCGGGAGCCCCCTCAGCCGAGCGGCAGGGTCTGGTAGAGCGGGCCGTCGCGAAAGCCCAGGGACCGGTAGTAGGGTCGGGTCCCCACCGCCGAGATGACCGAGAGCGCGCGGAACCCCCGACGGGAGGCCTCCTCCGCACAGGCCGCGACCAGGCGCCGGCCGAGCCCACCGTGCTGCACGGGCCCGGGGCGCCCGAGGGCCGCCACCTCGCCGTAGACGTGGAGCTCCCGGAGCAGGGCGTGCCCCTCGATCTCTGACACGAAGCCCGGCGCGGTCGGAAGCGACAGCCGGGCGAAACCCGCGAGCTCCTCACGAGGCCCCGAGAACTCGAAGAAGAGCTCCTCGCTCGCGCGCGTGGCCCGCGCCCGGACGCGCAGAGCGAGCGCCTCGAGCGGAGGGGCCTTTGCACGCACCTCGCGGCTGCGGATGTCGCGGGCGGGCCGCCCCTGCTCCGCGAGTCGCGCCTCGGCCCGCTCGCGCAGGTTGGTCGTCCGGCTCCCGGCC
>JALSIO010000806.1 GCA_026989995.1 Myxococcales bacterium | reverse complement strand
GGCCGTGCCGCGCGGTCCGCAGGGGCGCCCCGGAGCGCGGCGGGGCCCGACCGCAGAGTGTAGACCGGCTTCCCGCCGGCGTCCGGACTCCCCCTCGGCGGCCGGGGGCGCGCTCGCGTAGAATCCCCCGCGTGCGGCCGCCGGGCTTCGGCGGTCGCCCCGGGGGAGGAAGACGATGGGCGAGCCGGACGAGGTGTTGCGCGTCAAGCGGCAGGTCGTGGAGACCGCCCGCGCGCTGCTGCGAACGGGGCTGGTGGAGGGCACGGCGGGGAACCTCTCCGCGCGGCTCCCGGACGGGCGGGTGGTGCTGACCCCCTCCTCGCTCGACTACGAGCAGATGGAGGTGGCGGACCTCGTGGTGACGGACCTCGAGGGGCAGGTCCTCGAGGGAGAGCGGGCTCCGACCACCGAGAAGGCCCTGCACCTGGCCTGCCTTCGCCGCTACCCGGAGCTCGGCGGCGTCATCCACTCCCACGCGCTCCACGCCAGCATGTTCGCCGTGACCCGACAGCCGATCCCCTGCGTGGTGGAGGAGTTCCAGGTCTACGTCGGTGGCGAGGTTCCGGTCGCGGAGTACCGCCTCACCGGAAGCGATGAGCTCGGCGAGGAGGTGGCCCGCCACGTGGAGCACCGCGCCGCGGTGCTGATGGCGAACCACGGGCTGCTCACCGTGGGCCGGGACGTGGGAGAGGCCTTCCGCGTGGCGTGCCTGGTGGAGCGCACCGCGCGGCTCGTCTGGGGGGCTCGCCAGCTCGGCCCCCTCGTCCCGCTCCCCGAGGAGACGCTGAAGCGCTTCGAGCCGATCTACGGGCTCATGCGGCGCCGGAAGGCGTGAGGGAGGTGGAGGTCGGCCGCCCCACGGAGCTTCCGGTCTTCGAGGCGCTCCGCCGGCACCGCGAGGAGATCGGAGCGCGGCATCTGCGCGAGCTCTTCCGCGAGGATCCGGACCGCGGGGGACGCCACACCGCCGAGGCAGCCGGGATCTACCTCGACTACTCGAAGAACCGGATCGTGGACGAGACGCTTCGCCTGCTCGTCGCCTTCGCCGAGGGCATGGGCCTGCGGGAGCGCATCGAGGCCATGTTCCGCGGCGAGCCCATCAACGAGACCGAGCGGCGACCGGTGCTGCACGTGGCGCTGCGCGCGCCCCGGGGCGAGCGCATCGTGGTGGACGGTCGCGACGTGGTCGCGGAGGTCCACCACGTGCGGGCGCGAATGGAGGCCTTCGCCGAGGCCTTGCGTGCGGGCGAGGTGCGGGGCCACACCGGCCGCCCGCTGCGAAACCTGGTCCACATCGGCATCGGCGGGTCGGAGCTCGGCCCGCGCATGGTCTGCGAGGCGCTTCGACCCCTGGCCCGGGACGACCTCCGCATCCGCTTCGTGGCCAACCTCGACGCCTTCGACTTCGCCGAGGCCGTCCGGGGACTCGACCCGGAGGAGACACTCTTCCTCGTCTGCTCCAAGACCTTCACCACCCTCGAGACCCTCACCAACGCCCGCACCGCCCGCGAGTGGCTGCTCGCCCGCTGCCGGGAGCCCGCGGCCGTGGCCCACCACTTCGCCGCGGTGTCGGGCAACCGCGCCGAGGCCGAGCGCTTCGGAATCCCGGCGGAGCGCATCTTCGAGATCTGGGACTTCGTCGGCGGTCGCTTCTCGGTGGACAGCGCCATCGGGCTCTCGGTGGTGGTGGCCGTCGGGGCGGCGGCCTGGGCGGACTTCCTGGGCGGGCTGCGCGCCATGGACGAGCACTTCCGCGAGGCGCCCTTCGAGCGCAATCTCCCGGTGCTGCTCGCGCTGATCTCCATCTGGTACTCCGTCTTCTTCGGGGCGGAGACCCGGGCCGTGCTGCCGTATTCCCAGGCGCTGGCCCGGCTTCCGGCCTTCCTGCAGCAGCTCGAGATGGAGAGCGACGGCAAGGGCGTGGACCGGGCCGGTCGACCGGTCACCTGGCCCACCGCCCCGGTGGTCTTCGGCGAGCCCGGGACCAACGGGCAGCACGCCTTCTTCCAGCTCCTCCACCAGGGGACCCACCTCGTGCCCTGCGACTTCATCGTCCCCTGCCGCGGTCCCTATCCGATCGCGCCCCATCAGGACCTTCTGGTGGCCAACGGCCTGGCGCAGGCCGAGGCCCTGGCCTTCGGGCGCACCCCCGACGAGGTGGCGGCCGAAGGCGTGCCCCCCGAGCTCGTGTCGCATCGGAGCTTTCCCGGAAACCGGCCGAGCAACACCCTGATGCTCGACGAAGTCTCGCCGCGCAGCCTGGGCGCGCTCATCGCCCTCTACGAGCACCGGGTGATGGCGGAGGGGACGCTCCTCGCCATCAACTCCTTCGACCAGTGGGGCGTCGAGCTCGGCAAGCGGCTCGCCGGGACGCTCGCCGAGGACATCCGGGCCGCTCGGCCGGCCGGGCGCGACAGCTCCACCCGGACCCTGCTCGCCCGCTACCTCGAGCGGCGGCGCCGAACCTGAGTTCCCCCTGGGGGGCGGCCCCGCGGGCCGCCGGGCGGCCCGGGAACCGGGGCCCGGCGGTCGGGGTCGTAGGAGCGAGGGAAGCCTCCTCTTCCCCCTCATCCCGGAAGGGGTCCCCCACACCCCTCCCCACCGGCGGCGCCCGCGGAAACGCGGGCGCCGCCCTGTTTCGGGCCCTGCACCCGGTCGGGCCTCCGCCGGGCGCCGGCCGGGGATCTCCCTCGGCCCCGGGCTACCCTCGCCGGGGGAGGGCAGCCGTGCGCTACCTGCACACCATGGTCCGGGTCTCGGACCTCGAGGAGTCGCTCGACTTCTACTGCCGAAAGCTGGGCCTCGTCGAGCTTCGCCGGGTGGACGTGGAAGCCGGGCGCTTCACCCTGGTCTTCCTCGCCGCCCCCGGCGACGAGGGCGCGCAGCTCGAGCTCACCTGGAACTGGGATCCCGAGGTGCTGACCGGTGGACGGAACTTCGGCCACATCGCCTACGAGGTGGACGACATCTACGAGGTCTGTGGACGCCTGAGGGACGCCGGGGTCACGATCCGGCGTCCGCCGCGAGACGGCCGGATGGCCTTCGTCCGTTCGCCCGACGGGATCTCCATCGAGCTGCTCCAGAAGGGAGGGGCGCTTCCTCCCCGTGAGCCCTGGATCTCCATGCCCAATGTCGGGGAGTGGTAGGGCCCGGGCGGGCCACCGTGGGCTCAGGCCTTGCCGCGTGACTCGCCCTGCCGGATCGCCGCCGCGATCAGGTGGGCGATGCGGATGGGCTCGGGGAGCGCGGACTTCTGGCGGACGGCGCGGACGAGGCGCTCTGCCTCGAGGGGTGCGATTCCCGCGGCCGCCACGAAGAGGCCCGATTCGAGCCGCCTGGCGGGGGGCGTGCGGCGGAGGATCTCGAGTCCCTCCGGGCGACCGGCGGCGCGGAGCGCGCCTTCGAGCCGGCTTCGGCTCGGGTCCTTGCGGTTGACCACGACCACCGGGCAGCCCAGCCGCCGGGCGAGGGCCTCCACGTCGACCACCGCGAGGCCGCAGAGGGTGATGCCGCCGAGCAGGACCGCCTGTACGGAAGGGCGGAAGCGGAGCCCCCGGATCCAGCGGGCGAGATGGGCGGTGGCGTGGGCGCCGTCGAGGGCGAACTCGGAGATCGCCACGCCCTCGACCCGCGTCGCTCCCTCCATCAGCACGGCCACGAGCGGCGCGGTCCGGTCCCGGCCGCGGTGGAAGGGGCCGTCGTCGATCCCCAGGGTGTGGGGGGAGGGGGGCAGGCTGCCTCGTCGCACCGGAGCACCTTCCGCGGGCGGCGGTGGCGGCGTGGAGCCCTGCGCCCGTGCCACCCGGGCGACGAGCCTAGCCGCTCCTCCGATGGGCCGGCGCGGCGCTAGACTTCCCGGGTGCGGTGGGCGCCGGCCGTCGCCTCCGCCGGCGCGGTCGCGAGGCTCGGTGCGGCCACCGGATGGCCGCCGACCGGTCCCGTGGCGTACGCCGTTTCGGAGTGCTCGGTGAGGTCGAGACCCATCTCCTCCTCCTCGGCCTCCACGCGCAGGGGAGTCACCGAACGCACGAAGAGCAGGATCAGCCAGGTCCCGATGCCTGCGAAGGCGTAGGTCGCGAGGACGCCGAGGGCCTGCTCGCCCAGCTGGCCGAGGCCGGCTCCCGCGACGAGGCCGCCCTCCAGGGCGAAGATTCCCGTGGCGAGGGCCCCCCAGGTTCCGCCCACCCCATGCACGCCGACCACGTCGAGGGCGTCGTCGTAGCCGAGACGGGTCTTCAGGGTGCACGCCCGCTGGCAGAGCACACCTGCGACGGCTCCGATCACCAGTGCGGCCCAGGGCGCCACGAAGCCGGCGGCGGGGGTGATCGCCACGAGACCGGCCACCGCGCCCGTCGCGGCACCGAGCAGCGTCGGCCGCCCGGCACGGCCCAGCCACTCCGCCACCGCCCACGAAAGCGCCGCCGCGGCCGCCGCGGTGTTCGTGGTGACGAAGGCCAGGGCCGCCGCGCCGTCGGCGGCCAGCGCACTGCCGGCGTTGAAACCGAACCAGCCCACCCAGAGGAGCGCCGCGCCGGCCAGGGTGAAGGGGAGGTTGTGCGGCGGCATCGGTTCGCGGCCGAAACCCCGTCGCGCGCCGACGAGGAGCGCCGCCACCAGCGCGGCGGTGCCCGAGGAGATGTGGACGACCGTTCCTCCCGCGAAGTCCATGGCGCCCCGCGCGCCCAGCCAGCCGTCCGGACCCCAGACCCAGTGGCAGAGCGGGGAGTAGATCAGGAGGGACCAGAGCGCTGTGAACAGGACGAAGGCACCGAAGCGCATTCGCTCCGCGAAGGCGCCCGTGATCAGGGCCGGGGTGATTGCGGCGAACATGAGCTGGAAGACGAGGAAGGCGTAGGTCGGAATCGAACCGCTGGCACTCGAGGCGTCGATGCCGCGCAGGCCCAGGTACTGGACGGGATCGCCCAGCAACCCTCCGCCGATGTCGTCGCCGAAGGCGATGGAATAGCCCGCGACCACCCAGAGCACGCTCACCAGCGCCAGGCAGGTGAGGCACTGCATCAGGAGGGAGAGGATGTTCTTGGCTCGCACCAGGCCTCCGTAGAAGAGGGCGAGCCCCGGGACGGTCATCATCAGGACCAGGGCGGCGCTGGTGAGCACCCAGGCGGTATCGCCCGCGCTCGTGGCGGGCGCGGTCTCCTCGGCAGTGGCGGCACCGGCAGCGAGCACGGTGGTCAGGACGACGGCCGGGCTCGGCGGGATCCGGAAGGCGACCTTCATGGGTGTCTCCCCGTGGCACGGGCCGGCGGACGGCCGCGATCCACCGGCGCTCCGGGGCGTCGGGATGCGTGCCGCTTCCGGCGCACGTCGTCCGGGGTAGCAATCGGCGTGCCACACCTGCTGGCTCCCCGGCGCTCCGGGGCCGACCCCTCGCGAGCCCGCCTGCCCATCGGCTGGGCACCCGCTGACCGGCGGGCGGGCAATGCAGTGGCTGAGCCCTCCGGGGAGTCCGGGGGCACCGGGGCGTTTCGGGACCCCGTGGTAGGCTGCCGGAACGGAGGTGGCATCGTTCGGTGGAACCGGGATCCGGGGGCGGGAAGTCGAGTCGTGGCGCGTCCGGAGGGCCGCGCCCGGAGCTGGTCGCCCGACTGGACACCCTCGCCGACCGTGGCATGGCGCTCGTGCGGGCGCCTGCCGGGAGCGGAAAGACGACCCTGCTGGCCGCCTGGGCGCGCGGCCTCGAGTCGCGGAGCTGGGCCGCCGTCCACCAGGAGCTGGGTCCCGCTCACGAAGATTTCTCTTTCTGGATCCAAGACCTGGTAGACCTCCTGGAGGATCGGCTGAAAGGATTCGGCGAGCAGGTGCGGCGGCGACTTCAGCAGATCCCCGATGCCGAGGCGGCGTGGCCGCTCGTGCTCCGCAGCCTGGTCCGGGACTGGCCCCGCCGCGGGAGCCGCACGGTGCTCATGGTGGACGGACTCGAGCGCCTGCCCGCGGACGGCGCCGCCCTGCGCCTCCTGTCCGCCCTGGTCCTGCGTCCGCCTGCCGGCGTGGCCTCCGTTCTCGCCACGCGCGGGCGCGTCCCCGAGGCAGTGGCGAGGCTTCGCCTCGAGGGGCGCCTGCTCGAGGTCGGGCCGGACGATCTCCGGCTGCGTTCGTTGGAGGTGGCGGCGGTCCTGGTCGCCGAGGGGGTGAAACCCGATCCGGAACACGTCGCCCGGGTTCTGGCTGCCACCGAGGGCTGGGCGGCGGGTGTGCGCCTGCTCGCGCGGCACCTCGCGGCCGTTCCTCCGGCGCGGCGGGACGATCGGTTTCGGGAACTCGCCCGGCACGAGGATCTGGTCGGCTACCTCTCGCTCGAACTGCTGGAGGGGCAGCCGGCGGAGGTCCTCCGGCTCCTGGAGACGGCGGCGCGCGTCGGTCCGTTGCGACCCGAGGAGCTCTCCCTCCTGCTCGGGGACTCGATCGATTTCCGGGCGACCCTCCGCGCGGCGGTCGACGCGGGGCTGTTGGTCCGCCGGGCCGAGGATCTGGGGGTCCCGGAGATCTGGCGCGGCGTCCTGATCGCCCGAACCGACGCCGTGGCGGGCCACCGGCCGCGGGCGGCGCCGGCTGCCGAAGTCGCGCGGCGACTCGCGCGACGGGGCCGGGTGGAGGAGGCCTTGCGGCTGCTGCTCGCGGTGAACGCACCCGGGGCCGCGGCGGACCTGCTCGCCGCGCGCGGTCCCGAGCTCGCCAGTCGCGGACGGGCATCTCGCGTCCTGGCACTCCTCGAGGAACTCCCGGGCGAACTCCGGGAGGAGCGCCCGGACCTGCTGCAGCTCGAGGCCACCGTGCTCGCCGGACGGAACCCGGACCGCGCCGAGGCGCGGCTGCGGCGGGCGCTCGACCTCTCCCGCCAGCAGCACAGCGAGGAGGGTGGCCGGCGGGCGCTGGCGGCCCTCCTCTTCCTCTACGCCAGCACCGGCCGGCTGCACGACGCGCGGCGCCTGATCCGCGAGGGGTTCCGGCCCCGGACCCTGGTCCGGGATCCGGCGGCACGGGGAGGGCTTCTCGTGTGGCTGGCCGTCCGGGCCCTCCTCGCCGGGCGGTACCGGCGGGCCCTGGGGCTGGCGGAGCGGGCGAGCCGGCAGGGGCTTGGTGCCGTCGAGCGGTGGGCAGCGGCCACGGTCCGGGCGACGGTCCACCATCTCGACGGCGAGTTCGGCCGGGCCGACGAGGTCCTGCGCCCGGCCCTCGAGGATCGCGAGCTCATCGCGACCGGCGTCCTGTACCAGGCGCTGCGGCTCCAGAGCGCGATGACCGCCGCCGCCCGGGGCGACCCGGCCCGGGCGTGCGCGGAGGTCGAGGAGGCGGTGGAGACGCTGGCCGCGCTGAGCGCGCACCAGCTCGAACCGGCGGCCTGGATGGCCCGAGGACGGGTGTACGCCGCCGCGGGCGCGCTCAGCGAGGCCCTTCGCTCCTTCGAACGCGCGGTGGCGCTCGCCCGGGCCCATGGGAACCGGGGTGCGGAGGCCCAGGCACTGGCCGAACTCTCGCTGGCGCGCCACCGGGAGGCCGACCCGGTGGGGGCCCACGAGGCGGCACGCGCGGCGGTGGAGGCCTACCAGCGGTGCTTCGCCGGAGGCGACGAGCTGTTTCCCTGGTGGCAGCGCTACGCCGCCTGGGTGCTCGGGGCCAGCGGCGAACCGGAGGAGGCGATGGCGCTCCTCCGCGCGCACGCGCGGCGCTCGATGCCGCGGGATCTCCCCCTGGTGCAGCACGTCGCGCTGCTCCTCGAGGCGGATCTCGCGCGTCTCGCCGGTCGGCTCGGCGAAGCGCGGGAGCTGGCCCGACGCGGGTGGT